>JANOWY010000404.1:0-4805 GCA_031418135.1 Rhodoferax sp.
GCAAGCTGCTTTTGCTCTTCAGAGTATTCGAAATCCATGATGTCGTCCTTACAAACCCAAAGTCATCTTGGCGATGATGTTTTTTTGAATCTCATTGGAGCCAGCGTAAATACTGGCCTTGCGGTAGTTGAAATATCGCGGCGAGAGGCGCGACGCGTAAGCATCTACCGCGCCGCCCTCAACGGCCTTAAAGGGTTGGGCATTGGGGCCAACAGCCTGCATCATCAGCTCGGTGATCATCTGCTGGATTTCGGTGCCGCGAATCTTCAGCATCGACACATCGGCCCCCGGTGGCTGGCCGGATTTGCGCATTTTGTCCAGGAAACGTTTGGCGGTGAGCTCCAGCGCGTCCAGCTCAATTTCAGTGCGCGAGACTTTGTCGCGGAAACGGATGTCTTGCATCAGCGATTGGCCGTCACGCGATTCGGTTGCCGCCAGCGCCTTCAGCGCGGCCATTTCACGGCGCAAGCCGCCGGTGCGGGCGCTGCCCATGCGTTCGTGGCCGAGCAGGTATTTGGCGACAGTCCAGCCCTTGTTTTCTTCATACACCAGGTTTTCAACTGGCACTTTGACGTTCTCAAAGAAGATTTCATTCACCTCGTGGCCGCCGTCCATCAGGATCAGCGGGCGCACGGTGATACCGGGGGTTTTCATGTCGATGAGCAGAAAACTGATGCCTTCCTGGCGCTTCTCGGCGCTGGCATCGGTGCGCACCAGGCAGAATATCCAGTCGCCGTAGTGGCCCAGCGTGGTCCAGATTTTTTGGCCGTTCACCACGTAGTGATCGCCCTGGCGTTCGGCTTTGGTTTTGAGCGCGGCCAGGTCCGACCCCGCGCCGGGCTCGGAATACCCCTGCACCCAGAAATCTTCACCGCTACGCATGCGCGGCAGGAAACGGTTTTTTTGCTGATCGGAGCCAAAACGCATCAGCACGGCGGCACACATCACCGGGCCAAACGGGGCCATGCCGGGTGCACCAGCGAAACCCATTTCTTCGTCGAAGATGTAACGCTGGGTGATGTCCCAACCGGTGCCGCCCCACTCCACCGGCCAGTGCGGCACTGACCAGCCCTTGGCCGCCAGAATTTTGTGCCAGCGGATCATGTCTTCGCGCGAGAGGTGCTGGTAGTGGGTGACTTTGTCACGTAAATCGGCCGGCAGATTAGCCGCCAGCCAGGTGTGCACTTCATGGCGGAATGCGGCTTCTTCGGGAGTGTTGTTTAAATCCATGGTTTTTTCCTTGGGGACAATGACTTTGCTTTGGGGGCGAACGAACTATTGCCTTGATCGGGCCAGGCTTATGAGCCCTGTTTGGCCTTGATACGCGCCGCATTGGCTTCGCGCATCGCCGTAATTTGCTCACGGCTGAAGCCTAACGCGGTTTGCATCGGGCCGGGCGAATCTGCGTCCCATGCGTGACGCGGTCCCATGGTCAGACCACCGTCGACCGTCAGATGCGTGCCAGTCACAAAACTGGCGGCATCCGAGGCGAAAAACAGCACCGCTTGGGCGATGTCTTGCGGCAGGCCCGAGCGGCCAATCGGGTTGGAGTTGCCGCTTTTGGCGGCCACCATTTGGCCCAATTGGCGGGCCTGTTCGGCGTCCATGCCCATGCCCTGGCCAAAAATCGAGGTAGCGATGAAACCGGGCACGATGGCGTTGATGCGGATTTTGTGTTTGGAGAGTTCCGCCGCCGCTACCCGCGTGTAATGCAGCACGCCCGCTTTGGCAACCGAATACGCCACCGGCGCATAACCGGTTTGCAAGGCCGAGATAGAGGATGTGTTGATGATGGAGCCACCGCCGCGAAAGCGCATGTGCGGCACTGCGAATGACGTGCCTGCCGCCACGGCGCGCAACAGCAGGGCGTGGGTTTGATCCCAGCCGTCCACGTCGAAATCTTCAATGCCGGCGGTAGAGCCGCCGCGCCCAGCGTTGTTGAACAGGATGTCCAGCCCGCCATAGACGCTGACGGCCAGCTCTATCGCCGCTTTGATCTGGGTGGGCTGGGTGACATCACACAGCGCGAAGGTGACGGAGCCGGGGAAGCGCTGCGCCAGGTCGCGCCCCACATCGGCCTGTAAGTCGGCTGCAACCACCTGGGCCCCTTGGGCGACAAACAGTTCCAGCGTAGCCAAACCAATGCCAGAACAGGCACCGGTGATGACGGCAATTTTGTTTTGTAATGTCAAGTTCATTTTGTAATATTTTGTTTTTTTACAAATTATATGAATTATTTTAATTCAAATATACTATATTTTTTATAGCTAACTGTACATTTAACACGTTAACTTTAATTAATTATTATTTTCAACAATAAGTAAGTGCAGAAATATAGTGTTATTTTGAGCTGAATTTTGAAGCCAAACATATGCGCAGCGTCTGGCTGCGTCAAACCGGCTGCCTGATCTTCAGCACCGCCCAAGTGGAGACGACCGACAGGCCCAGGCAGGCCCACATCACCGGGTGGTAGGAACCCGTGCGGTCAAACACCGCACCGGCCAACACCGGGCCCAGTAAATTACCCAGCGCTGCCGCGCTGTATAGGGTGCCAATGATGCCGGCCAGCGCCCGCGCACCAAACATGTCCATACAAATGGCGGGCATCAGCGAGACGATACCGCCGTAACTCAGGCCCAGCCACAAGGCAAACACCGCCAGCGCCAGGTAATTGCCGGCCGCCAGCCACAGCAAGTAACTGGCCGCCATCGATATACCGGCCAGCGTGATGGTGGTGGTATGGCCCAGCCGGTCGGCCAGTGCCCCTATGGCGAAACGCCCTGTCAGACTTCCAATGCCGATCAGGCCGACCAGGCCGACTGCATTGGCCTCGCCCACACCCAGGTCTCGCGCCGATGCCGAAACGTGCGCAAACGGGATGAACATGGTGGGCGCCGCAAACACGGTGAAGAGGTAAAACCACCAAAAGCGTTTGTCATGCAGGGTTTCTTTGAGGGTGAAACCGCTGGCAACCGCCTTGATGCCACCAACCTTTTGGCCCACAACAGGCACGGTTTTGAGCAAACCCGTGGCGACCAGGCCCAAGATGAAAATACCGGCAGCCATGATTCGCAGGGTGGTGCGCCAGTCCAGCGCACCGATCAGCGCCGTGACCACCAGCGGGATCACCACCGTGCCCAGTCCAATGCCCGAACTGGCGATGCCCGAGGCCAGGCCGCGCCGCACGGTGAACCAGGGCAAAACGCAACCAATCGCCGGGGTGTAGACCAACGCGATGCCAAGGCCAATGCCAATCCCGTAACTCAGGTACACGCCCGTGAGGGTGGTGACCATGCTGGCCGCCAGCAGCGCCGCCGCGATGCATACCATGCCTGCGCCACAAATCAGGCGAGGGCCGTATCGATCAGACAACATGCCACCAACCGCACCAAAGCTGAAATAAATCAGCCCGGTGAGGCCAAACACCAGGGCCACGTCGGCCCGCTGTGCAGCGAATTCGGCCGCGAAGGATTTGAAAAACGCCGCAAACGAATAGGCCACCCCGAAGATCAGCGCCAAACTGACAAACGCGGCCCACACCACGACCCATGCATAGCGGTTTTCGCCAGTGCCGGTGCTTGTCATCAATCAGGCCACGAGGTCAGGCACTGCGCTGGCCAGGGCGGTGAAGAGCAGGGCTTTGCGGGGCTGATACATCAGAAGCACTCCTGCGAAGGCGTTCCATCAGGCCTGCATCAGTTGCCACAACTTGCTGGAAGTAACTGGCATTTGCAGCAACGGCGCTTTGCTGGCCATGCCATGGCGGGCCAGTGCATCGGCAATTGCGTTCATCACCGAAGGGGTGGCCCCGATAGTGCCCAGCTCGCCCACGCCCTTGGTGCCCAGGCGGTTGTTTTTACAGGGCGTGGATTCGTCCATTTCGGTTTTGAAATGCCCCACGATGTCGGCGTGAGGCGCGCAGTAGTCCATCAGGCTGCCAGTGACCAGTTGCCCGGTTTCGCGGTCGTAAATTACCCGTTCGCACAGAGCCTGGCCCAGGCCTTGTACCGCGCCGCCATCGACCTGGCCACGTACGATCATCGGGTTGATGACGCGGCCTACGTCATTCACCGAAGCGTACGCCACCACGTCGATCTGGCCGGTTTGCGGGTCTACTTCCACTTCGGTGATGTGGCAGGCATTGGGCCAGGTGGGGCCCGCCACCGCATGGGTGGCTTCGACATGAATCTGCTGCCCTTGTTGTTTGCCAGCCAGGGTAAAGATGTCGATGGAGACATCGGTGCCCTTGACTTTGTACGTGGCTTTCTCGTAACTCAAGTCTTCAACGGCCACTTCAAGCTCCTGGGCGGCCAGGTTTTTGCCCAGTTCAATGGTTTTTTCGGCACCCACCTGAATGGTCGAGCCGCCGGTGAAGAGCGAACGCGAACCCGCACTGCCAAAACCGTTGACGCGGTCGGTGTCGCCCATCAGGATACGTACTTTTTCAATCGGCACGCCAAAACTGTCGACCACCAGCTGCGACAGCGAAGTCAAAATGCCCTGGCCCATGGGGTTGACGGCGGTGGTGACATCAATGAAGCCATCGGCCCGCACGTCTACCTTGACATGTTCCTCCAGCGCGTTGCCGCCGGTCCATTCGAGAAAGGTGGCAATGCCCAGGCCGCGCACCTTGCCGTTGGCCTGTGTGGCCGCAGCCCGGGCGGCAAAACCGTCCCAATCGGCCAGCGGCAAGGCCTGGTTCATCACGTGTTCAAACTTGCCGGTGTCATAGGTTTGGCCCATGGCGTTTTTGTAAGGCATTTGTTCAGGCTGGATGAAATTGCGCCGGCGCAGCGCAATGCGGT
>JANOWY010000405.1:0-4394 GCA_031418135.1 Rhodoferax sp.
CGGGTCGAACCAAGGTGAACCGAAAGGCCCCAACTGAGCGGCCCCATCTGACCCGGCCTCAAATTGGCGTTCAAAGCCCCAAAAACGACAAAACCTCGCTCATGTGGTCTGCAAAATCGCCAATGGCATGGTCACTGCCTGCCAGCAGACACAGAAGTCCGCCATCAGGAAAAGCCAGCCAGCAACTGTTCGGGTTGTCGATAAACAGTCCGTCATGCACGCCAAATGCTTCTTAACGGGCTTGGTGTCCCATGGAGACGACGGGCTGTGCATAACTTTCTGAAACCTTCGCTTGAACACCCTTGAGTTAAACATACAAGGAGCCGCGCGCACTGGCCCAGGCAAGGCGAAAAACCGGTTATCGCGGCGGGGGACACGGACGCAGCCGCCTTGGGCTCCCTATTGCGCGGCCATCCAACGGAAACGGCAAGACTTCGGCTCACCAGCAGTGGCCCAATATCGAACCCAGCATTGGAGCCAACCCAAAACCGTACCAATATCACCACCACGAAGCCAAAGCAACGAAAAATGCAGAGACAATTCCGGCATGTATCTCTTGTTCGATGAAGCCGGAAAATTCCTCGCCGGCAAAGTGTTGTCTGAGGCCGATGCCTCCTCCCAGGTGGAGCTGGACAGCGGCAAACGCATCAAGGTCAAGGCTGCCAATGCATTGTTGAAGTTTGAAAAACCCGCGCCGGCCGAGTTTGTCGCTGCGGCGCTGGGCCAAAGCGCCGAAATCGAGCTCGAAATGGCTTGGGAATTCGCGCCCGAAGAGGATTTTGGTTTTGCCCAACTGGCACGCGAATATTTTTCGTCTGACGGCAAAGAAGCCAGCTTGCCACAGCAGGCGGCCATGCTGTTTCGCCTGTTTGATTCGCCGCATTATTTCCGCCGCGCCGGCAAAGGGCGTTTTCGCAAAGCCGATGCGCAGACCATCGCCTTGGCGCTGGTGGCAATCGAGAAGAAAAAAGCTGTGCTGGAGCAAATTGCACTCTGGGTGGCAGAGCTCTCCAGCGGGCGCTGCCCGGATGCCATCCGCGAACAGCTTTACAAAATTTTGTTCAAACCCGACAAAAACGCACCCGAATACAAGGCAGTGGTGGAAGCCTCTCGCGCTACCCATTTGGCCCCGCTGGATTTGCTGCAAAAGGCCGGTGCCATCGATTCAGCCTACCAGTTCCACTGGAAGCGCTTTTTGTTTGAAAACTTCCCCAAAGGCACCGGTTTTGGCCCCATGGAAGCACCGCCCATTCCAGACGATTTGCCGCTGGCCGACGTGCAGGCCTTCTCGATTGACGACTCAGCCACCACCGAGATCGACGATGCCCTCAGCCTGCAAGGCCTGGGTAGCGGCACGGTTACCTTGGGCATCCACATTGCCGCACCGGGGTTGGCGTTCAAGCCCGGCGACGCGGTGGACAAACTCGGCCGTGCGCGGTTTTCCACCGTTTACATGCCGGGTTACAAGGTGACCATGCTGCCCGACGCAGTGGTGCGAAGTTACACCTTGCAAGAGGGGCGCGCCTGCCCGGCGGTATCGCTGTATGTGACGTTGGACGAAACCAGCCTCGACATCAAGGCCACCGAAACCCGGCTGGAGAGGGTGCCGATTGAAGCCAATCTGCGCCATGACTAGCTGGACGCGGTGGTAACCGAAGAATGGCTGGCGAATGGCATTCATGGCGTTAGTGACGATCATTCAAACAAAAACAGCCTTTTGTTGATGCAGAACGCCCACAGCAAGCTATCATTTTTGTATCGTTTGGCCAAAGATTTGAAGGCCAAACGCGAGGTGGTGCGCGGCAAACCCGAAAACTTCTACCGGCCCGATTACAACTTCCGCCTGATCCGCGCCGAAGGCCTGGCGGGCACCGAACCGCAGGGCCACGAAACAGTCGAAATCAGCACCCGGCAACGCGGTGCGCCGCTGGATTTAATGGTGGCCGAAGCCATGATTCTGGCCAACAGCACCTGGGGCCTGTGGCTGGCCGAACTGGGCGTGCCGGGCATTTACCGCAGCCAGGCCTCTTTGCTGCCGGGTGTGAAGGTGCGCATGGGCACCAAGGCCCTGCCACACGCCGGCATTGGTGTGCGGGCCTATGCCTGGAGCACCTCGCCGCTGCGCCGTTACACCGACCTGGTGAACCAGTGGCAGATCATTGCCTGCGCCCGCCACGGCAAAACCGCTGCACTGGTGGCTCCGTTCAAACCCAAAGATGCTGATCTGTTTGCCGTGATCTCCGGGTTTGATGCCGCTTACAGCACCTACAACCAGTACCAGAACGGCATGGAGCGTTTCTGGACGCTCAAATACCTGGCGCAAAACGGCATCACCGAAGTGACCGCCTCGCTGTTCCGCGAAAACATGGTGCGCTGCGACGATTTGCCGCTGGTGCTGCCCGTGGTGGGTGCGCAAAACCTGCCGCGTGGTGCCCATGTGCGGGTGAAGTTGGGGCAGGTGGACGAAATTACCCTGGACATCAGCGGCACCGTGGTCGAGCATCTGGATGCCGATGCGAATGCCACCGGAGATGACGATGCGGATGAGGGTGACGAACCCATCGCCGGGCCCATCATGCTGGCGCTGGACGTGAGTGACGCAGCCACTGAAAACCATAGCGACAAAACGGCTGCCACAGGCGATAATCAACCCCTGTGAACCTGCGTCAATTCAGCACTCTGCAAATCGCCCTGGGCGTTTCAGTCGCCGTCCATGCGGCTTTGCTGACGGTGCGTTTTGTCGATCCGCAGGCCTTCAACCGGGTGTTTCAAGACACTCCCCTTGAAGTGGTGCTGGTGAACGCCCGCACCAATGAAAAACCCGACAAGGCCCGCGCCATTGCCCAGGCCAACATGGCCGGTGGCGGTGATTTGGCCAAGGGCCGCGCCACCTCGCCCTTGCCCACCAGCGCGCTCACCGAAGTGGGTGACGCGATTGAAGAAGAATCGCGGCGCGAACTGCAAAACCTGCAAGACCAGCAAAGCCTGTTGTTGGCGCAAGTCAAAAACCAGCTGGCCGCCCTGCCCCCGCCTGACCCCAAACGCCCGTCGCTCACGGCCGACCAGCAATCGGCCGAAGAAAAACGCCGCCGCCTGATCAAGCTGCTGGCTGAAATTGAACGGCGCATCAATGCCGACAGCGAAAAGCCCAAACGCCGTTACATCAGCCCGGCCACGCGTGAAGAGGTGTATGCGCTGTATTACGACCGCCTGCGCCGATCCATTGAAGACAAAGGCACCGAAAACTTCCCCGAGATGGGTGGCAAAAAACTGTATGGCGAGCTGACCATGATCGTGCATGTGAACCACGATGGCCAGGTGCTCAAAACCGACATTGTGGAAAGTTCTGGCAACAAGACGCTGGATCGCCGGGCCGAAAGCATTGCCCGCAGCGCGGCACCGTTTGGCAACTTCAGCCCGGTGATGCGGGCCAAGGCAGACCAGATTCTGGTGGTCTCACGCTTCAAGTTCACCCGCGATGAAACGCTCGAAACCCGGCTCACGGGGCAATAGTTCGCCAGCGGGTTCGGCCCATGGTTCAGCACAAGGCCGGGCAGCTTCGCCCTTTGGTTCCAGGGGTTCTGCGGGTGCGTCGGCCACGGCCAAAGTGGTTAAGCCCCTGATGCGCTGGCTGCTCTGGCTGGCTATTGCCGCCATCGGTTTGCAGCTCTATTTTCTGTTGCGCATCAGCCTGATGCTGGTGTGGGACCCGCAATCCACCGCGTTCGAGCGGTCTGAGGCCTGGCGGTTGGCGACCACCAAGGGTACCGCGCAATGGCGGCAAAACTGGGTGCCGTATGACAAGCTGCCCGACACGCTGAAACGCGCCGTGATTGCCTCGGAAGACGACAGTTTTGCCTACCATGATGGCGTGGATTGGGAGGCGCTGGAAAAGGCCTGGGAGAAGAATGACAAAGCCCAGGCGCGAGTGGCCGCAGCCACGGCCAAACCAGGCCGCCTGGCCAAACCGCCCAAGGTGGTAGGCGGCTCAACCATCACCCAACAACTGGCCAAAAACCTGTTTCTTTCAGGCGAACGCAACCTGCTGCGCAAAGGCCAGGAACTGGTGCTGACGCTGATGCTGGAAACCGTGCTCGACAAAGAGCGCATTCTGGAGATTTACCTCAACAGCGTGGAATGGGGCGAAGGCGTGTTTGGTGCTGAAGCGGCAGCGCAGCGTTACTTCAAAAAACCGGCGCGACAACTCAGCCCATATGAGTCGGCCCGGCTGGCGGTGATGTTGCCGCGCCCCAAGTACTTCGAAAAATGGCCCAACTCAGGTTATTTGGCAGCCCGTGCGAATGTGATCGTGGGCCGCATGGCCAATGCCGAATTGCCCTAAAAAGCTTGCCCCCAAGCTCCGCCGTTTCACGGGTCGCTGCCCCCCGAGGGGG
>JANOWY010000406.1:0-1691 GCA_031418135.1 Rhodoferax sp.
CAGGCCCTGCACCGACATTTCCACCGACATGACTGCGCCCGCCCAGCCGCGAACGGCCAGCAAGGCGATCATCAGGAAGAGAACCAGTCTGCGCATAAACCCTATGATACCGGTGATAGGCAAAAGTTCAATTGAACACGCCTATTCGGCCTTGCGGTTGCGCACTGCCCGATTTAGCTTGGACTTGTCCTGAGGTGCCACGAACCCAATGGGCCGTTTTGGTTGCTGAGGCGGTACAGCGAGCAGTTCCGCCATCGAATCCACAAGCTCTCCGATATTGCGTTCATGCACCGAGACTTTGCGCTCCAGCGCATGCACTTTGATGGCCAACTCCTGATTGCTGGCCAGCAACCCCCGCAACTCCACAAAGGCACGGACGACATAGACGCTCAACTCGGTAGCGCGTGGGCTGTTAAGCAGTGTCGCCGCCATGATGGCACCATGCTCCGTAAAAGCGTGGGGCAGGTATTTGCGGTGCTGGCCGCGCCCGTTCTTTAAGGTTGCAAATTGCAACCTTAAAGAAGTGAACTCCTCCTCGTTCAACTGGAACATGAAATCTGCGGGGAAACGTTCGCGATTGCGATTGACCTGCTGGTTGAATCGTTTGGTGGTTTCGCCATAAAACGCCGCCAGATCGGCATCGATCACCACCCGCTGACCCCGGACTACCTGAATGCGCTTGGCGATCTCCCCGATAGACAAAGGTGCTGTCGCTGGCGACGGCAAAGGTGTCGTACTCATCACACCTTCTGTTCAAATTGCTGCGAATCAACCAAGCTTTTAGTCGCCGCTCGGCTGGCAAATGCCTCCAGCATTGCCATCAAATATCCGCCAGCGCCCGCACATGCGCCTCCACACTTCGGCCTAAGGCGCTGAGGTTGTAACCGCCCTCCAGGCATGACACGATTCGGCCCTGGCCATACCGTTTAGCCACGGCCTTGATCTGCTCCGTCATCCAGCGGTAATCGGCCTCAACCAGGCCCATCTGGCCCAGGTCGTCGTCTTTGTGGGCATCAAAACCGGCGCTGATGAAGATCATCTCGGGCTGATGCGCGTGCAGGCGCGGTAGCCATTGGGTTTCGACCACCTCGCGGATGGTGGCGCCCCGGGTGTTGGCGGGCACCGGCACGTTGACCAGGTTGGCGGCACCGCTGGTGGAGCCCCCGTAGGGATAAAAAGGGTGCTGGTAAAAACTGACCATCAGGATGCGCTCATCACCGGCCACGATGTCTTCGGTGCCGTTGCCGTGGTGCACGTCAAAATCGACAATCGCCACGCGTTTCAGACCATGGTGTTCCAGCGCATGCAGGGCGGCGAGGGCCACATTGTTGAACACGCAAAAACCCATGGCACGGTCACGGCAGGCGTGGTGGCCAGGAGGGCGGGTGGCGCAAAAGGCGTTTTCCAGTTCCCCAGCCATCACGGCGTCCGTTGCGGCCAACGCAGCCCCCGCGCCCCGCAGCATGGCGTTAAAGCTGCCGCCGCTCATGGCGGTGTCGGGGTCGATCTGGGCCAGCCGCGCGCCACCTTCGGCGATGGAGGCCTGCAAGCGGCCGTTGAGCTCAGCCAGCGACTGCACGTGCGCTTCGCTGTGCGCCAGCTCAAGCGGCGCCAGGGCGGCCAGGGGCGCTTCGCGGCGCTCGAGAGCGTCCATCACGCCGGTGGCGAGCAACCAGTCTTCGATGGCGTCG
>JANOWY010000407.1:0-2701 GCA_031418135.1 Rhodoferax sp.
CGGTTGACCAAATCGCCCAACACATACAAGGTATCGCGGCTGGGCGAAAACCCAAGGGTGTCGAGCAAACGGCCCAGCGGCTCATTGCAGCCTTGCACATCGCCAATCAAGTACAGTGACATGTTGCTGATTGTCGCTCGCCTGTTGCTGAAAGACCCGACAAAAGCTGTGTGAAGGCGTGGGCATTTGTGGCAGCGCCCGCAAGTGTTTGACAGAACGCCGCTGATGGAACCCGCCTGATGGAATTTTTGCTGATTGTTTTTTTGACCCTCCTGAACGGGGTGTTTGCCATGTCGGAAATGGCGCTGGGCACCAGCCGCAAGGCCCGTCTGGCCGTGATGGCTGAAGCCGGTGATGCCGGCGCTACAGCGGCCCTGAAGTTGATGGACAACCCCACCCGGTTTCTCTCCACCATTCAGGTGGGCATCACCTCGATTGGCGTGTTGAATGGCATTGTGGGTGAGGCGGCCTTTAGCGGCCCGCTGTCTGGGTGGCTGCAAACCTTCAATGTTACCGAAAAAGTTGCTGCCGTGTGGGCTACAGCCATCGTGGTGGCGATCATCACGTTCACCACCATCATTTTTGGTGAACTGGTGCCCAAACGCATTGGCCTTTTGTACCCCGAGCGGGTGGCGCGCTGGGTGTCGCGGCCCATGTTGTGGCTGGCCAAGGCGGCGGGCCCTTTTGTCAAGCTGTTGTCGGCCACCACCCACGGCACCTTGGCCTTGCTGCGCATCGACACCAACGCCGCCCGTGAAGTAACCGAAGAAGAAATCGCCGCCAGCCTGGAAGAGGGCCTCGATGCGGGCGTCATCGAACACCACGAGCACCAAATGGTGCAAAACGTCTTCAGCCTGGACGAGCGGCCCCTCACCTCGCTCATGTTGCCGCGTGACGACATCGCCTGGCTGGAGGCCTCGGCCACCGTGGCCGCCAGCCTGGCCACGCTGCAACAGCAAAGCGCCTCTGATGCCAGCAAAACCCATTCCTGGTACCCCGTGTGCCGTGGCTCGCTCGATGATGTGGTTGGCATCATCAGCCTGGGCAAACTGCTGCAAATGGGGCTGGCGCACGCTGATCGCATCGAAACCCATGTGGAAGCCGCGACTTTTGTGCCCGAAACCCTGACCGGCATGGAGCTGCTCGAGCAGTTCCGCGCCCACAGCGGCCGGGTGGTGTTTGTGGTGGACGAATACGGGGTGGTGCAAGGCCTGGTGACGCCCACCGACCTGCTGGAGGCCATCACCGGTGAACTCAAACCCCGCACGCAAGTGGATGCCTGGGCCACCCAGCGAGAAGACGGCAGCTGGCTGCTCGATGGCCTGATGCCCATCAACGAGCTCAAGGCCCGCCTAGGCCTGGACGACCTGCCCGACGAAGACAAAGGCCGTTACAACACCGTGGCCGGCTTGCTGATGGCCGTGGCGGGCCATTTGCCGGCAACCGCCGAGCAGATCGACGTGGGCGATTGGCGGTTTGAGGTAGTCGACCTGGATGGGCGGCGGGTCGATAAAGTGCTGGTTAAACACGGCCCCCACGCTGCGCCGCTACGCGGGTCGCTGCCAACCAAAGGGGGCTAATTTTTCTAGGGGCGGCCCGTCGAAAAATTGCCAAATCAAAGCCGCCCGGTAGCCCAGTACACCGCGTAGCCCAGCATTTCGTGCAAGGCATAGTGCCATTTGACGGCACCGCCCTGCAGAGAATAATTGGCCCAGTCAGTCTGGTTGCCGGTGCGGTAGTCCACACCGTAGGGCGTGACGTTCCAGCCCGCTTTACGAAAGACCCCCAATGAGCGCGGCATATGGGCAGCAGTGGTGAGCAACAGCCAGCGCTGGCGCGGGTCCACGCCGGGCACTTTAGCGCTGAAAATCGCGTTTTCATAGGTGGTGCGGGAATTGGCTTCGTAAATGACCCGACTGGCATCTACCTGCAGCAGATCAAAAAAAATCTTGGCCCGGTCTGACTCAGACAACTTGTCTTTTGACCAATTGGCTTCACCCCCGGTGAACAGCAACTTCAAATGCGGATTGCGCTGCATTAGCGCCACGGGAACAATCATGCGTTCCGCTTCACCCTTGAGCGCAATGCGCCCCGGTACCTGCCAAAGTGACGCATCTTCCACCGCCCCACCCAATACCACCACGCCCACGTAATCCTTCAGGTTCAGGTCGGCTGAAGGTGCCGGGCTGGAATCTTCCAGCCGCTTCATCACGGCATCTACTGGCACTTGCCAGCCCATGAAGATCAGCACGAACAGCGCTGCGGCAGTGAACCGCCGGCCTGCTTTTGGCCGCCTGCGCCCCAACAGCAGCCCGCACATCAGCAATAAAACCACCCAAGCCAGCGGCTGGGTGACGAAAGTCATGATTTTCGCGAAGAGGAACATGGGGGACGTGAGTTGGGTGGCTGTTAAAACCACGCGCGATGGATGTCCCGCGAATGATGCAATGCACGAAGCACGGTGATTCCATGTTCTTGAGCAAGGTAAAAAAGTAGGTAGGGAGTCGAGGTCGGCCAACTGCGGACGTCGTCACCAAGTTCCGGTCGTGCTCGCCCCATCATGGGTTGCCGTGACAATATTGCGGCCTCCCGCTCAATGCTGTCCAGCATTCGGTCTGCCGCTGTGATGTTTTCCTCGGCAACAACCAACCACGCTTCCAGCAGATCGTTTTCTGCACTTTGCGTTAGGTGCACCTGAAAC
>JANOWY010000408.1:0-4183 GCA_031418135.1 Rhodoferax sp.
AAAAATAGGGTTTGTCCGGCGTGCGCAGTTCGCCTTTGGTCGGAGCCCGTCAATCGGCCAAAACACGCGATCCTGCGGCCAAGCACCCTGCAGCGAGCCAGAGACTTCGTACCCATCGCCCACCAGTTTGTTCGCAGCGCACTGCCTTGGTTTGTCTTTCCAGAAGGTGTTGCACGCTACGAAACAGCCCCCGACGATCCCACCGAACTTGTTCGCCGATGGCGTGAGGCCAGGCAACACGTCCACCACCCATCACGGCCATGAGTCCGATTCCCGTCGAGTCCGCTGACAAGGCTGCGCGGCAGCGTCGCATTCGAGGGTCGCTATGGTTCACCGTACCTGGTACTTATGGCGCCCTTGGCCTGGCCTATGCGCTCGCCCCCTCATTCACAGGTGTGACAGAGCCTGCAGAGCGCTTAGTCTTTGCTGTACGGTGGCTGCTTGTGGCCTTCATTCCCTATGCAGCGGTGTGTCTGACCATCCTGTACGAGCGCTACGCTGAGGGTGCGCACAACCCGCTCCTGGGTGTGGAGAGCGCGCGATTGAGTGTCCACTGCAGGGTCATGCAGAACACGCTCGAACAGCTTGCCTGGTTCGCGCTCTGTGTCCTGCCTCTGGCCACGCTTCTCTCATCAAGCGAGGTTCGCCTGATCCCGATCCTCTGCGTGTTCTTCGCACTGGCACGCCTCGTCTACTGGTGGGGCTACTTCCGTAACGGCACCCTTGGCCGGTCAGTTGGCGTGCAGCTCACTTTTTTGCTGAACATCCCGCTACTCGGACTCGTGCTGGTAAGGTTCGCAAGGAGTCTGCTGTCGTGAGGGGCAGGTGACGCTCAACTCAAACGTTGCGGCACCCCGGGATCACTAGCCCGCCCTCGCCAAGCCAACAAAGCACGGATAGGGAAATGTGACCGGGCTTTGGAAGGGAAGGCGTCGCGGTGACGGTGGTGGTTCACATCAAAAAATGCCGCGACCACCGTGTCGCACGCATTTTTAGCTTCGCTAGCAAGCCGTCAGCGCGGGTGATTCCGTTCCAAAACCGCATGCACATTGCCCTGTCGGTGCGGGGTTGCACTGATAACAAGCTGTGCAAAAGGCTTCGACAAGCTCAGCCCGAATGGAAGTTAACTCAGAATGAACCAGGGTAGTTCAGGCCGAAACAGCCGCAGGCTTGCTGCTCTGCCACGCGTTCAACCGTTCCCGCGCCGAAAGTTTGGCTGATGCGACCGCTTCGTCGTGGTTGGGGCGGCGGGAGGTGAGCTCTATCACGTAGCCGTTGGGGTCGCGGAAATAGATCGAGTCGATGAAACCATGATCCGAGATGCCGCGAACTTCCATGCCGGCGGCTTTGCCTTTGGCGAACATCATTTGCATGTCATCGGGCGAAACTTCCAGCGCGATGTGCAAATCAAAATCGTGCTGGGTCTTGAACTCGAACGGCATGTCGGGCGCTTCAAAAAAGGCCAGGCAACTGCCGTCGTCCATCTCGTAGAACGAATGCAGCGTTTTGGTGACGCGGCCACTTTTGGTTTCGCCAATTTCAAACGCGTTGACCAGCGGCAGGCCCAGGAAGTCGTTATAGAACTTGCGAGTCTCTTCTGAATCGCGGCAGCGGTAGGCGTTGTGGTGTAAGCCTTTGAGCATGGTTCACTCGCTTTCAAAAAATGGGGCGGCAGACCGGCCGCCCAACGGTTCCACCGGCTTAACGCCTCAAACGGCTACAAAAGCCTTGTCTTTGATTTTGTCTTGCAGTGATGCGGCATAACCATCGAACACCTCATTGATCTTGCCCCAGTTGGGCAGCTTTTTCATGTTGCCAATCCAGCGGGCCACATTGGGGTATTTTGAGAAATCGCAGCCCACCAATTCACCCAGTGTGACCGGGCCGCTGGCGAAGTAGTCGGCAATGGTGATCTCGTCGCCGCACAAAAACGCGTTGCCTTTGATGTAATGGGTGTCCAGTACCGACAACCAATACGACGCACGCTCCTTGCCCCAGGCTACTGTGGCCTCCTGGGCTTCGTCGCTGCGGCGCTTGTGGTGCGGGAAGAGTTGGGGGTAGACCATGCCGTAGCCAAAGTCGCGGTAAAACCCGGTGTTGACCCAGTCCATCATTTCATTGACCTTGGCGCGTTCTTCCAGATCCTTCGGGTAAGACGGCAAATTGAATTTATCGGCCAGGTATTTGAGAATGGCCGATGCTTCGGTCAGACGAAAAGCGCCCTCTTCGAGCACCGGTACCTGGCGGCTGGGGTTGATGCCGGTGAAGGGCTCGCCATAGTGTTCACCCACCATGATGTCCACCACTTGTTCGTCAACCGGCAGTTTGTTTTCAGCGATGAACAGGCGCACGGGGCGGCTGACCATGGAGACGGGGTGCATGTAGAGTTTCATCAAAAATCTCCGGAAAGCGGTGGAAACGAGCGCTATCCTAATGCCGCCTTCAATCCAGGGCAAGCTGAAGGGGCAAGCAAAAGTGGGACGGCGCCGGGCGTCAATCGGCCTGCAACTTGCGCGTGATCGCCGACAGGCGGGCAAACTGCGGCGCGAATTGATCGACGATGGCCTGCGGGTCCGGACACAGCTTGGCGTCGGTGATCATGCCAAACTGCACGCCGCCGCCGTAACTCAAGATGGAAACACCCATGCCCACGGTGCCACTTTGCGGCACCCAAAACAGGGTTTCTTCCAGCTGCGAGCCGCAGAACATCAGCTTCTCCGTGGGCCCCGGCACATTGGTCATCACCGCAGTCGTCTTTTTGGAAAACAGATTTAACAGCGCGTCCTGCGCTGGTTTGACGAGTAGGCCGGCCACTGCCAACATGCCAAATGCCATCAGCGGTTGCATGCTGCCCTTAAGCTCCCCCATGCGACGGCGCACTTCGTAGACACGCTCAATCGGGTTGGCCATGCCGATCGGCAACACCACGGGGGCCAGGCCGAACTGGTTGCCCAGTTTGTAGGCTTCGTCCAGCGGGCGCAGGTTCACCGGCACCATGGCGCGGATTTCTTTGCCCACCACCGAATCGCCTTTGCTTTCCAGGTAATGGGCGATGGCACCGGCCACGCAGCTCATCAGCACATCATTGACGGAACAGTTCAGCGCCTTGCACACCGCCTTCACGTCCGCCAGCGGCACGGGTGCACACCAGGCTACTTTTTTGATCTGCCCCGGCACACCTTTAAGGCGCGTGGGGGAGTCATCAGGCATCAGCAGCAAGGCGGCGCTGTCTTGCGCAATTTTGAAGGCCAAGCGGGCCACGCCGGCTGCGCCGTCCAGACCGGAATCAAGGCTTTTCTGCGGTTCGGCCAGCATCGACATCATGCTCATGGACTTGGCGGCGCCCTCACCCGCTGCGCCGAGGGCCTTTACGGCAAACCGGGTCATGGGTGTCAGCAAACTGTTTTGCAACCAGTGCTGCACGCCTTGCAAGCCCTCGTTCAAGCCCCCGCCCAAACTCCCAGCCAAGGCTTCAGCCGGTTTCATCTTGCGTTTGCGCTGCGGCGGTGGTTCGCCGCCATCCACCATGGATTGCGTGACCGATATCAGCGCAATTCCATCCGCAATGCAATGGTGGATGCGCACAATCAGCGCCGAGCCGCCCTGGTAGTCCTCAATCAGGTGAAACTGCCACAGCGGGCGTTTGCGGTTCAGCGGCTCGGTGGCGAGCTGTGCCACCCGGTTTTGCAAAGCGGCTTGTTCTGCGCCCTTTTTGGGCTTCAGGGCCAACGGTAGTATCTCCAGAACGACCTGGTTGCGGATGTCAAACTTCGCGTCTTCCACCCAGGTGGCGCCTGCCGCGTCCTCTACCACACGCTGCACAAAACGCGGGTATTTCAACAGCCGGGCTTCAAGCCGCTCACACACCGCCGCATAACTCACACCGGGTTTCAGCACCCACACGCCGACGATCATCATCAGGTTGGCGGGGGAATCCATGCGCAGCCAGGCGGTGTCTACCTTGCTCATGCGTTCGCCGGAAAGGCCCAGCGTACCACCCACTGCGTTGCTGACGTTTCTGCGCATATTGCGAGCAGCTGAGCCCGCCGCCTGGGCTACCGATTCAGCGGTCACTGGTGCCGACTTGCGCACCGAAGGCCGCCGTTTGGTTTGGCCTGATGTAGCAGCCATCGTGCTAACGGCTTCATGGGTTTGCGTTGCCGTTGAATCGGCCTTGTGTTTG
>JANOWY010000409.1:0-16696 GCA_031418135.1 Rhodoferax sp.
TTTGCCGATTGGAACTACGGCTGGATGGATGTGCCCGCCATGTTGCGCGGCGCCAGCGAGGTGTTCGAGTACCCGATGATCGACCGCGACCCGGTGCCGACCTGGGTTGATGGCCGGGTGGCGCTGATGGGCGACGCCGCCCACGTGATGTACCCGGTGGGCTCCAACGGTGCCAGCCAGGCCATCATTGATGCCCGCGTGCTGGGTGCCCACCTGCTCGCCCATGGCGTCACCCCGGGTGCACTACAAGCCTATGACCAGCAACTGTGTGCCGACATTTCGGCGCTGGTGCTGCGCAACCGCGGTGCGGGTCCGTTTGGTCTGCTGGGCGTGGTGGATGACCGCTGCGGCGGTGTGTTTGACAACATTGACCAGGTGGTGCCCGCCGCCGAGCGCGAGGCTTTCATGAGCCGCTACAAGGCCGCTGCGGGTTTTGCGATGGAGACGCTCAACAAGGCAGCGCCCACCCTGCGAGCCGGTGCAACCGTGCCGGGTTGAGGTTCCTTCCGCCTGACAATCAGGACCGCCCGGAGAAATCCTGCGGTCTTTTTTGCAGTGAAATGATGCCTTCTTACTGGTGTTGAAGCCGCGACGCACTGGGCCGCCTGCGCCAAACCAGCATCACCGTGGGCGGTGTCAACACCCTGGCCAACCTTCTGTACGACGGTGCCGACCTGGTGGCCGAATACAACGGCGCAGGCACTTTGCAACGCCGCTACGTGCACGGCCCCGGCGTAGACGAACCCCTGGTCTGGTACGAAGGCACGGGCACCACAGCCAAGAAGTGGCTGTATGCCGACCACCTGGGCAGCGTGGTGGCCACGGTGGGATGGGGGCAGGTCAGGACAACCGGATAGCGGGTCTTAACCACTCCTCTGCTGGTCAACTCCCAAACCTCTCGAAACACAGCAATCCATGGCGCTGCTTGGTTATTCAGAGTAGATGCTCATCAAGTGGCTTTCACCGTCTGAACCGACAACTTGAAGCCCATGGCACGCATGACCTTGAACAAGGTGTCTGCGCTGGGAACGCGCTCGCCCGAAAGGCTTTTGTACAGGCTCTCGCGCGACAGGCCAGTGTCTTTGGCCAGTTGGGCCATGCCACGTACTTTGGCAATATCGCCCAGCGCTGCCGCCAACTCGGCGGGGTCGCCGTCTGCGAGCACTTGGCTCAGGTATTCCTGTATGTCCGCTTCGTTTTGGAGGTAATTCGCCAAATCGAAAATTCTGGTGGTGGTTTTTTTTATTGCAATTCCTTGGCTTGTTGTTGGGCCATCTCAATGTCGCGGGGCTGCGTTGATTTTTCTCCGCCGCCCAGCATAAAAACATAGGCACCGCCGCGCTCCACGTAATACATTCGCCAGCCGGGGCCAAAAAACTCGCGCATTTCCATCACACCTTCGCCCACTGGCTTCACATCACCCAAGATGCCCCGCCTGACTTTGCCTAACCGCCGCGCCAGGCGGATGCGTGTGGATCGATCTTTCAAGCCCGACAACCAGCGATAGAAGGCCTCGGTTTCAATGACGTTGTACATACGAATATTGTAGCCATGTGGCTACAAATGAACAATGGTCCGTGACGACGATGATGACAATCGCTTCACAAAAATCAAGACCGCCGCGAGAAATCCGGCGGTCTTTTTGCTTGCAGCGAGGCGATGCCCTCTTTGACTTCTGGCCCGCCAAAACCCATGAATTCCAGCGCCAGCGAGGTGTCAAAAATCGGCCCGGCCTGGCGCAGCCAGTTGTTCAGTGAATACTTGGTCCAGCGGATGGCGCTTTGGGCGCCGTTGGCCAGGCGGTCGGCCACTTCGTAGGCTTTGGGCAGCAAGTCGGCGTCCTCTACCGCTAGAGACACCAGCCCAATGCGTTCGGCTTCTGCGCCGCTGATCGGCTCGCACAACATCAGGTAATACTTGGCTTTGGCCATGCTGCACAACAGCGGCCAGACGATGGCCGCGTGGTCGCCCGCGGCCACGCCCAGACGGGTGTGGCCATCGACAATCTTGGCGGTTTTGCTGGCGATCGAAATGTCGGCCAGCAGCCCCGCCACCAGCCCCGCGCCCACTGCCGGGCCGTGCATGGCGCTCACAATGGGTTTGTCGCAATTGATGACGTTGTAAACCAGGTCGCGCGCTTCTTTCCAAACCCGGCTGCGCACGGTGAAATCATTCGCCATGTCTTTGACCAGGTTCAAATCGCCGCCGCCTGAAAACCCGATGCCGTCGCCGCGCAGCACGGCGCAGCGCACCAAGTCGTCTGCGCCCACGTCGCGCCAAATCTCGGCCAGTTCCCAGTGGCCGTCATGACCCGCAGTGGGCAATTTGCCGTTACCCCCGGCCACGTCGGCGCGCATCTGGATGTCGAGCACCGAATCATTCGGACCACGGCGGGTGATGCGCAGGGTTTTGTAGCGGGTGTAATCAGGTGCAGGGCTCATGGCAGGGTCTCGCAAAAAAGGTGGAAGGAAACACGGGTGGGCAAGCCAGCCATTTTCACCTGAGCACTCCTGCCTGCTTTGGGCGGGCGATAGGCTCTGGCTTGACCTGCATCAAAACAGGCGGCCTGGCCTGGGCGCAAGATGGCATCTTCATCACTTGGGTTCGCCATCATGACCAACACCGCCACCCCATCCCCCCAAACCTTGCTGATCGCGAAACGGGCCTCGCTGCTCGATCAGTTGGCCACCTTGCGTGGTGGCCCGATTGGCCGGGTTGAAGCCTCCAATGCCCATTTTGGGCGAACCGAAGATTCCACCGCCCAGGTGGCCACCGCGCGCGAACTGGAGTTTGCACTGGACGAACGCGAAACGGCCGAACTGGCGCAGGTCGATGCCGCGCTGAAGCGCATCGCACAGGGCACCTATGGGCAGTGCCTGGATTGCGGGGTTGAAATACCTGCCGCGCGCCTGCGGGCTGCACCTGAAGCGGCGCGCTGTGTTGCCTGCCAGGAAAAGCTGGAATAGTTTGAGCCGTTCGCGGGGAGGGCGGTGCTATGCTGACGGCGTTTGCAGCCCCGCCACCGCATGAACTACACGTTTCTTTCCGCCACCATCCTGCTGATCCTCATCACCGACCCGTTTGGCAACATCCCGATTTTTGCCAATGCGCTGAAAAACGTCGCGCCCGCGCGCCGGCCAATCGTGATCTTGCGCGAGGTGTTGATTGCCTTTGTGTTGCTGCTGACCTTCATGTTCATCGGTGACGGTTTTTTGCGGGTGATGAACCTCAGCGCCTTGTCGCTCCAAATTGCTGGCGGTGTGATTTTGTTTTTAATTGCGCTGCGCATGATCTTCCCGCCCGCGCCCAGTGGCGAAGTTGCCCA
Source organism: Rhodoferax sp. (assembly GCA_031418135.1). Lineage (GTDB taxonomy): Bacteria > Pseudomonadota > Gammaproteobacteria > Burkholderiales > Burkholderiaceae_C > JANYCG01. Next base: position 3,326 of record JANOWY010000409.1, read on the forward strand.
GCAGCTGACAGAGCCGCTCATCGTGCCGTTGGCCATTCCCGCACTGGCCGGGCCCTCGGCGTTGGCCACGGTGATGCTGCTGGTCTCACAAGCGCCCGAGCGCCGCTGGGAATGGATTGCAGCATTGAGCGTGACCATGTTGGTCTGCGCCGTGGTGCTGGTACTGGCTGAACGCATCCAGCGCGTGTTGGGTGAGCGTTTCATCATCGCCGTGGAACGCCTGATGGGCCTGATATTGGTGGCCGTGGCGGTCGAGATGCTGCTGCGCGGCTTCAAGATTTTTGCCGGGCAGATTGGCGCGGCCTGAAGACGGGCCTGATTTACGCCGTGTTTACGCAGCCGAAGTCAGAAGCAGACCTGGCCCGCTGAAACTAATGGCTTCCTAACCGCTCCAACCCCCAAGCCGGACAGGTGTTGCGGCGATGGGCCGATTTGTGCGGGAGTGTCGCCAGAGGCGACGCGAATCCGCACCATGAGGCCCAACGACGCAGCGCCTGGCAGGCCAGCGGTGGTTGTTCGATCAAATACCGTAGAGGCAAATGTCTTCTGTTTCGAAAGCCAACCCAATGAACTCCATTCATCGTCCCCCAGTCAATCAGACCCGCAACCCAGGCCGCCGTGCCGTGAGCGCCGCCCTCATCGCCGCGCCCTTTATCTGGACAAGCACCCGCGCCCAGGCCCAGGCCACCCGCAGGCTCACACCCCCACAAACCGAGGGCCCGTTTTACCCCGTGGCGCTGCCCATGGACAGCGATTTTGATCTACTCAAAAACGGCAACCTGAGCTACGGCCAAGGGCAGGCCGCCTGGGTCAGTGGCACGGTGACTGACATCGACGGCAAACCGGTGGCAGGGGCACAAGTCGAAATCTGGCAAGCCGATGCTGCCGGCCATTACGACCACCCGCGCGACGGCAGCAAGAACGACCCGGCCTTCCAGGGTTTTGGCAAAGTAGTGGTCGGGGCCGACGGTGCCTACCGCTTCCGCACCATCAAACCCGTGCCCTACACCGGCCGCACGCCACACATCCACTTCAAGGTGAAACTAGGCAGCAAAGAGTTGCTGACCACCCAGCTCTATGTGCAAGATGACCCCGGCAATGCCAAAGATTTTTTGTGGCGTAGCCTGCGCGAAGATGCCGACAAAGCCGCGCTGACCGCACCGTTTGTGCCGGGAAGCGATGGCCTGCAGGCCAAATTCGGGATTGTGGTGCAGGCTTAATGCAGGCTTAGTGCTGGTTTAGGTGCCCAGGTTGCGCCTCACCCGCTCCAGCAATGTCAGCAACTGCTGCTGTTGCGCAGCACTCAAACCTTCCACTGCCTTCTGGCTCAGCCGTTTGGCCTGTTGGCGCAGTTCTTTTTGCAGGGCCAGCCCGTCTGCGGTGAGTGACAGCCGCACGCTGCGGCGGTCATCCGCATCCACATCGCCTTGCAGCAGCCCTTGATCACGCAGGCCTTTGATGAGCCGCGCCAATTGCGCCTTGTCGCGCCCCGTGTGTTGCGCCAGCTCGCTCTGCGTGGCACCGGGGTGCCGGCCAAAATAGCCCAACACCTTGCCGTCCATATGGGTGATGTCGTGGGGGCCATCGCGCAAAAAGCGGTACTGCTGGGAGCGGTATTGGTGCATCACGCTGTGCATGATGTCCAGCGGGTCTGGCAACGCGGTTTTTGTGGGGCTGCTCATGGCGTGGTCAGGCAATGTCCATATAGTTGACAATGTCAAATAGTTTTTGCACAATGGATGACATTATCAATCATTAAAACCTTTTGCATGACCACGACTTCCCTTACCAGCCCTGTTGCATCTGAATCCCCAGCCATCGTCTCCAGCCCGAGCCGCGTTCAGCGCGTTCGCCATGAACTCAAGCGCCGCGACGTGGTGGTGGCCCGCGTTGAAACCCTCACGCCGCACTTTCGCAGCGTCACCTTTGCGGGTGATTCATTGGCTGATTTTCTCTCGGCCTCGTTTGATGACCATGTCAAATTCATGCTCGATGTACCGGGTGGCGAACGGGTGATGCGTGATTACACGCCGCGCCGGTTTGATGCCGCCAAACGCGAGCTGACGCTCGAATTCGCCCTGCACGGCGAAGGCCCGGCCGCTGATTGGGCCCGCCACGCCAAGCCAGGCGACCGCGCCACTATCGGCGGGCCACGCGGCTCCTTCATCATTCCGGCCGATTACGCCTGGCACCTGCTGGTGGGTGATGAAACCGCCATCCCGGCGATTGCCCGGCGGCTGGAAGAATTGCCGCCTGATGCAAAGGTAATGGTGTTGCTGCAGACGGACGACGCGGCCGATCAGCGCGTGTTCAGCCGCTCATCACAAACCAGCGTGCAATGGCTCGGCAGCAGCGAAGCGCTGATCAGCGCCGTGCGTGCGCTGGCCCTGCCGTCCGGCGAAGGTTACGCCTGGTGCGCTGGTGAGGCCCGCGTGGTGGCGCAACTGCGCAACCTGTTGGTGGCCGAAAAAGGCCATGACCGCCACGCCATTCGCGCGGCCGCCTATTGGAAGCAGGGTGCGGCCGCGCACCACGAAAATCTGGAGTGATTCCACTTCAAAATCACGCGTGCAGATCGTTGTGCCTCCTGGCCGTGCTGTAGCACTGCCTTCTTCGGCACGCCTACTTCACAAACGACTGAAAAATGGAATGAGACATTAGGCGCTTAGGCCACTAAGGGCGCTCAGGCCGCTGCAAACGCCTCGACATGGCGTTTGAAGTTGTCCAGAATGGCCTGCCAGCCCTGGCGTTGCTGCTCCGGGGTAAAGGTGTCTTCACCGTCAAAACTCACGCGCACCTGAATGCCCTGCGGCCCGCTGGCAAATTCAACCTGCGCCGCCCGGTCGCCAAAAGCATATTCGATCAGCTGGTGCGGCACGATCTGGGTGTAGGTGCCCGCGAAGTCAAACCCGATGCTGCCGTCTTTGGCCTCCATGCGTGACGAAAACGCGCCACCCACCCGCAAGTCCACCGTGGCAGCCGTGGTGTGCCAGTCGTCCGAAGCGGCATTCCACTGCCGGATGTCGTCGGGCGTTGTGTAGGCCTGCCAGACCCGTTCTACGGGCGCCGACACCCAAACGTCAACACTTATTTTCATTTGGGCGATCTCCTGGATGCGTTGTGGGAAGGTGATGTGAAATAGGTCAGCGAAGCCGCAACGCAGAACGCAATGGCATCGCGGGGCAAGGGTTGACCCAGCTGCAACACCAGCGCCCGGTTGCCTTCAAAATGAAAGTCATGGGGGAATAGTTGGCGAAAATTCTCGACCAGGCGGGTTTGGCAATTGAAATACAGGGCGTAGCGCGTAGGACTCTTCGCCTTCCAGTCCATTCGAACGGTGCTGCCAGCCTTGTTCTTGCTGGCGTACGCGGGCTCCCCCCATTTCAGTGTTTCTTCGACATCACCCGCCTTGGGCGTAGCAGCGGCCGTTTTGAGCACCAGTTCGCGCAAGGCCAGCATCTGGGGCTGAACCTCCATCGGGTAAGCTTTGAAGCGGTCTGCAACAGCCTGGTTTTGAAAGGGTGTCATTGCATCGAATGCAGGCCGATCATGTTGCCTTCAGTGTCGAAGACCAAGGCAATATAACCAAACGGCCCGATTGACGTTTTTTCTTTCTGAATGCGTCCGCCAGCTGCGGTAACCTTGGCCGCTTCCACCGCACAATCAGTACAGCTGAAGTAGATCAACACACTGTTGGCCCCTGACGCGAAACCCGGCATACACACCAAGGCCCCCGGTGCCCCATAGGTCGCAGTATTCATGGGGAAGGCCAGCATGTCCATGCCGGGGCTCTCCAGCCGGGAAAGCTGCACGCCCAGCACCGCCTCATAAAACGTTTTGGCCCTCGCCATGTCTTGCACATAAATCTCAAACCAGCCTACCGGGTTGTTCATATCGATTCTTTCAATTGGAGGGTGAGAAATAACCATCTGCGCAAAGATCTGAATGTTATGGCAAATGCCCTTTACCAGGAACAGAGTTGGCTTCGAACCGAATGCCATCCTGATTTTCAAAAAAACTGCGGGTAATAGCCGGATGCCCAAGCGGTTTCAACCGGCGCGCGACTGTTTTTTGCCTGCAGCGTTTGTGCAGTTAAGAAAATTACATCACCACCCCGTCGGCTTTTGGCACAGATCTTTCCATTCACACAACCAGCACTTGGCCTGTCAGTCCGCTGCGCAAACACCTGATGTATGCCAGGCCCACTTGCGCAGCGCTGATGGGGGCAAAGCCTGGAAAGGCCGCACAGGCTGCGGCCGGTGTTCCCTCAACCAAACTGGGGCTGACGGCATTCAAACGCAGGCCATTGCCCAGCTCGGTGGCTGCAGCACGCACCCAACTTTCCAGCGCGCCGTTGACCATGCTCAGCGAAGAGCCTCCAATGATCGGTTCGCGGCTGGTGGTGCCTGTCGTTATCACGATAACCCCTCCCGGTTTGAGCACCCCGCGCGCGGCCAGCGCCAGGTTCACCTGGCCCATCAACTTGTCACGCAGGCCCAAACCGTACTCAGACTGCTCTGGGTCGGTGGCGTCTATATCCGCCAAGCGGGCAAACCGGGCACGGCCGGCTGTGCTGATGACGGCGTCGAGTGGACCGCCTTCATCATGAACCCGCTGAAACAGGGTTCGAATCGAGGCCACATCCGCCAGATCAACCTGATGCTGGGCACCTTCCAGGCCCGCCGTGATCACGGTGCAATCGTGGGCAATTGCCGCATAAACACAGCGGCCAATCACACCGTTTCCTCCTACCAACAATACACGCAAGCCGGGGGGTGTCATGTACCGCTCCCTGCCGGGCTTAGCTTCTCGGCGCTTATGGATAGGCTATCAAATACCCGTCCAGCCACGGCCCAGTCCTGATGGGCCACATCGCTGAACATCACATAAATGTGGGCCGGATCGTTACCAAGGTGGCGCGCCACCACGGCCGTCAACTCCGCCGCAAGGGCTTGTTTGATGGCGGGTGATCGCCCGGCCAGCATTTCGACGCGAACAATAGGCATGTCCATTCTCCTGGGGTGTTGTTATGCCTGGGCATAGCGGTGCAAAGCGTAATCGTCAACGGGCAAAGCGGGCGTTCGTCCACCCATCTGGTCAGCCAGCAGCCGGGCAGACCCGCAAGCCAAGGTCCATCCATAACCACCGTGCCCCACGTTCAACCAGAGGCCCGCAATCGGGGACATCGAAATAATCGGCGGGCCATCGGATGTTGTAGGACGCAGGCCACACCAAGCCAATGCGTCGGGATGAATGGTTTGCGGATAAAGTGACTCGTAGGCGGCCAACAACTGAGCAACCCGCCGGCGATCAATACGCAAATCAGAACCTGCGAGCTCGGCCATGCCGGCCAAGCGCACCCGGTATTCAAAGCCAACCACAGCCAACCGACTCACCTCGTCAAGCACTGCATGACGGGGCGCGTTGTCGGGATCGGCTATCTGCGCAGTCAAAGAATAGCCTTTAACCGGCTGTATCGGCAACTTGAAGTGCGCCTTTAGCAGTTGCGGCGCGGCCGTCCCTGCGGCCACAACCACAGCCTGTGCTGGCCAGTTCGCACGGGTGCTGGTGTGCACACCCTGAACGCGCTGGCTGGTGGCATCCAGCCACAAACCTGTCACGCGTTGGTTGAACTCGAACGCCACGCCGCGCTCGCGCAGCCATCGCACCAGCCCATGGCAAAAAAGCTCGCAGTCTGCGCTGGCCTCGTCCTGCACGTGCAAGGCACCGGCCAGCGGCAGGGGCGAACGCAACAAGCCGGGTTCGACAGCCAACACCTCGTCGCGGCCTAACCAGCGGGCCGAAAAACCTTCTGCTGTAAAGGCTTCAGCCTGGCGTATGGCGCGGGCCTGGTGACCCACCTGTCTAACCAATTGCAGGATCCCCGTTTGGCGGTACTCAAACTGGGCACCCGTGGCGGTGACCACCTCGGCAAGGCAGTTTTGGCTGTAACGACCCAAACGCACGAAGCGGCTGCGGGCCAAGGTTGCGGCTGCGGAGTTGCACTGCAACCACATGGACCACAACCATTGCCATTGGGCCAGCGTGCCGTCTGGTCGAAAGCGCATTGGGGACTGTGAATCAAACAGGCTTTTCCAGGCCTGTTTGGGAAGGTCGGGGGTGGCAAAGGGCACGCTGTAGGCGGGCGACAGGAAGCCGCCGTTGGCTTGGCTGGTACCCTGCGCGGGGCCAGACATCGCCTCCATTACGGTGACTCGATGCCCATCCGCGTGCAGGGCCAGGGCGGTGGTCAAGCCGACGACACCAGCACCGACGATCAGCACATCCAGGGTTGCCTTGTGCGTCGACACGCGGGCCCTTCAGGATTTGCCGATTTGGCCCAACCATACCAGGCAGGCCTCGGCCTGGTTTGCTGGCCATTGCACCTGCAACCGGCTTCCATCCGCGCGTTGCCAGTCGACCACGATGACGTTGGCGGGTTCCGGACCAAACAGGCGCTGCCACCAGGAACGAGTGGCACCCAAGGGGGGCAAGGCCGCCACAGCCGGCCGCGTGAGCACCGAGGGTGGCGTGGAATGCGGCTGAGTGGGAGCCGATGCCGCCGCAAGAGGAGCCGCAGAGGTCACTGTAGAAGCAGTCGCTGACGCCACCGTCGGCGGTGTGACCAATCCCGGGATGGTCGCTGTCGCTGCTGCCTCATGCCCAGCATCGCTTTGCAAATACTTGACCAGGTTTTGGCCAAACTCGTCCCACATGCGGTCGGCCTTGGTTTTGAGTGCGGACAAGCCAAATGTGGCCAAGCGGCCCACCACCTCCACCTTGACCTTGAGCCGCAGTTGCGACTGTCCGTTGGGCAGCGGCTCGAGATGCATCTCGGTGGTTTGTTTCAGGGAGCTGGCCACACCGCTGTCTTCGCCCGTGCCTTCTGCCTTGAGGTAGCGCGGCTCGTCGCGCTCAACGATGCGGGTGCGCAGCTTCATGCGAGCAGTGATGAACGATACCTTGGTGACCATTTCTGCGGTGTACTCGTCGGGCGTGATCACCTGGACCGACTTCATGCCGGGAACGCACTGCGCCATCGCCTGAGGGTCCAGCAACATGGCCCACACGCGTGCTGGGGAGGCCGCCAGAACCAGAGTTTTTTCAATTTCCATGAATGGCTTCCGATGCGTCCAAAACGGCCTCGACAATTTGGGTATAACCGGTACAACGGCACAGGTTGCCAGACAGTCCCTTGCGCACCTGTTCCGCGCTTGGCCGGGGGGTTCGTTCCAGCAACGCGTGAGCCGCCATCAGCATGCCCGGTGTGCAAAAACCACATTGCAGCCCGCCGCAACGCTCGAAGCTGGTCTGAAGCGGGTGCAGTTGCTCGCCCTTTGCCAACCCTTCCACCGTCAGGATTTCAGCACCCTGATGTTGTACCGCCAAGCTTAAACAAGACTTGAGCGGACGTCCGTTGACAATGACAGTGCAAGCGCCACAAACGCCGGTTTCGCAGCCTCGTTTGGTTCCTGTCAGATGCAAGTCATCGCGAAGAAAATCGGAGAGCATGCGACGGGCTGGCACAGAAGCCTGCACAGGTTGGCCATTGACGGTCATTGTGAGATGATGCATTCGTGGGGGCGTGTTCACCGCAAATCTCCTGAAACGTGAGGGGCCGTGGTGCTCATGACGAACTCGGCAGATCAAACAGCGCAGCCAATTCGCGCTGAACGGTCACCCGTACCATGGCTCGGCGGAATTCGGCACTGCCCCGCGCGTCGTCCAAAGCGTCCAGCCCATGAGCGGCGGTATCGGCGGCCTCCGCCACCAACGCCGAGGTTGGGACTCGCCCGGTCAAGACCGCTTGGGCCCCGGGCATCAACCGCGGTACAACGCTGCTTGCACCTACGGCCAATCGCAGGTCGGTACATTGCCCGTCCACCAGGGTGGAGACAGATGCTACCGTCGCCAGAGGACGGTGTTCGGCCGCTGTACGCATATGGCGAGCGTACCGGCTGCGGGTGTTTGCAGACGGGCAAGGTAAGTGAATGGCCACCAACAGCTCATCGGGTTCCAGTGCGGTTGTGAAGTAGTCAACCATGAAGTCGCGCAGCGGCATCCGACGCGTTGCGTGCGCGCCGGCAATTTCCACTTCCGCATGCCAGACGAGCAATCCGGTCGGTGGATCGGTTGACGGATCGGCGTAGCAAAGGTTACCGCCCAAGGTGCCTTGGTGGCGTACCTGCGGATTGGCCATATGCCGGGCAAGTTGTGCCAGCATGGGGTAGTTTTTGGCCACCGCAGGATGTTGGGCAACTTCGTCGTGCAAAGTCAACGCGCCAATGCGCAGACCTTTAACGTCGTCCCACGCAATGCCTTTGAGATCCGGCAGGCTGGCCAGCGAAATGACCGCCCGGGGGGACACCAGGCGCTGGCGCAAGGCCAGCATCAATGCGGTGCCGCCTGCCATGAAACAGGCTTCGTCACCATGCTGGTTCGCGAGTTGGCAGGCATCACTCACAGTGGTGGGGGCAAGCCAGTCAAAGTCAACCATGGACGGATCCTCCCCGGGTGACATCGGTTTGTAATTGGGCTCTTTGTGATGCCAACGCCGCCAGCATTTTTTCAGGCGTGATGGGCAGGTCGGTGATGCGCACGCCAACGGCCGCAAACACCGCGTTCGCGATGGCGGCTGCACCCGGCAATATGGCTGTTTCGCTGGCACCTTTCGCACCGTAGGGGCCGTTGGGCTCGTTCGATTCAACGATGCCGCTTTTTAATTCGGGCAGGCAATCCGCGGTGGGCATGGTGTAGTCCGCAAAATTGCCATTGGCCAGGCGACCCTGGTCGATTTGCAATTGCTCATACAAAGTCCAGCCAATGGCTTGCGCCGCCGCGCCGTTGCTTTGGCCATGCACCGCCAATGGATTGAGTGCCTTGCCGCAATCGTCGCTCACAAAACTCTGCAACAAACCCACTTGGCCAGTCTCGGTGTCCACTTCTACCTCAACGGCCTGGGCTGCAAAGGAATACGCAGGTGCAATGTTGCCGTACAGGTCTTTGTCAAACATCACGGTGTTGGCATCCCATGTTCCCTGAACCTGCAAGCCCTGGCCACCATGGCGCCAGATGTGGTGGCGCACCACCTCAGCACGGGTTTTGCGCTGGCTTGGCTGGTCAACAAGGCATACGCCGCCCTCATCGAGTGCGCATTGGTCCGGTGTTGATCCCAGCAATTGGGCCGCGGCTTGGAGGAGGTGCTCTCGCGCAGTCCGCGCAGCGACCAAAGCCGCATTGCCGGCAACGATGGTCACGCGTGAGGCCAGTGAACCGACAGCAAAGGGGGCGGCGTCTGTGTCAGGCGCGACAATCTGCACATGGCCGAGTGGCAGCAGCAGTTCGTGCGCCACGATTTGACTGAGCATGGTTTGCGCCCCTTGGCCCATATCGCCCTCGGCGGTGTGCAGCACCACACGCCCATCTTCATTGACTTTAAGCTGAACGGTCGAACCATCCCAATTGCCGATGGTGCGGTTGCCGCTGACATGCATGGCGGCCGCTATGCCCTTGCCGCGCCGTTTGGCCGGGTGCGCGGGTGCTGTGCAGGGTTGGTCCCAGGCAATCGCGTTGGCGCATTGGTCCAGACATTCAACCAGCCCGGTACTGCCGATCTTCCAACCGTGCACCGAGGTGTCACCTGCTTCAATCGCGTTGAGTTTATGGACGTGGATTGGGTCAAACCCCAGCCGGCGCGCCATGGTGTCGATGTGGCTGTTCAAAGCGAACAACATGGGCGTGCCGCCAAACCCGCGGAATGCGCCGTGGGGGGGCGTATTTGTGTAAGCGAGTGCGGCGTGGCAACGTACGTTTTCGAGGCGGTGCATGTTGTCGCTGCGCATGGCAGTGACATGCATGATCTCGCCGCACAAACCAGCGTAAGCGCCACAATCGGCCAGGATTTGGACATCCTTAGCCAGGATCAAACCATCTTTTCGCATGCCCAGGCGCAAGGTGATGCGCTCAGGCAAGCTTGAGCATGCTGCCAGAAAATCTTCCAGACGGTTATTAATCAGCCGAACAGGTCGCCCGCTGTGCAAGGCAAGCAAGCCGGCCAACAAGGTGTTGTCGTCTTCAATGATTTTGCCGCCGAAGCCACCCCCTATCGCAGGCGCGATCACGCGCACCTTTGAAACCGGTAGTTCCAAAGCTGACGCCAGACGGGCGCGGGCCAGAAACACCGACTGCGTGCTGGTCCAAACCTGCAGTCGGCCATCGGCGTCTATGGTGGCCACCGTGCCCATGGGTTCCAGATAGCCTGGGTATTGGGAATGGGTATAGTAGGTTTCCTCGTGAACCAAGTCTGATTGGGCAAAACCAGTCTCTACATCACCGCGATGAAACTGAATTTCGTGTGCCACGTTGTTCAGGCGGCCGGGGTGAATATGTGGAGCTGCCTCGTCAAGTGCTTCGTCGGGGCTAAGCAACGCGGGCAGTTCTTCGTAATCAACCCGGACTAAATCCAGGGCGTCGCGTGCGATTTCTTCCGTGTCGGCTGCCAAGGCGACCACCTCTTCACCGGCAAAGCGCACGACGCCGTCTGCGAGGATGCGCCGCTCTTTGTGACCCGCGCCCCAGCAGGTACGAGGTGCATCAGCGCCCGTCAATACCACCCGAACACCCGGCAAACCGACTGCGGCAGAGGTATCGATTGACACGATACGGGCACTGGCGTAAGGGCTTCGCAGCACTTTTGCATGCAGCATGCCCGGCAGCTTGAGGTCACCCGTATATTGGGCACGCCCCAGCACCTTGGCTCGGGCGTTAACCTGGGGTGTGTTTTTTCCTATGGTTGAGGTGCTCATCAGCTAACTCACTTCAGTGGGGCAAGCGATCGGTGGAATCAATGCCTTTACTCTGCAGTGATCCGCAGGTCGCGAATAGTCTTGGTCAGGCGGGCGTAATCGTCCGCATTGATCTTGGACAAGTCCTCAGGTTTGCCGCCCACGGGTCGGGCACCGAACGAAGCCATTTTCTCCACAACATCAGGCATGCGCAAAATGTCATTCATGTGTGCATTGAGGGTCTGAATTACTTGTGGTGGCGTACCTTTGGGGGCCATGATGCCGTGCCAAGCCGCTTCTTTCACAGTGGGATAGCCCTGTTCAGCAACCGTGGCAAGCCCCGGGATAAGCGGTGTGCGCTCAGCGTCTGTCAACGCTACAGCGACCAGCTTGCCCGCTGCAATGTGTTGCGAGACTGGCCCATAGGTGGTGTACCCCATTTGGACCCGACCGGTCAGCATTTCGGGAATCATGGGCCCGATGCCACGAAAAGGGACATGCTGCACTTCAATGCCAGCAGCCTTGTTCAATAGTTCTGCGGCAATATGCATGGGCGAGCCTGCACCTGGACTGGCGTAGTTGAGCTGCTTGCCAGATTTGGCTGCACCCACCAAATCCTTGATGGTTTTGATACCGGAATCGGGGTGAGCAACCAGCAAAACAGATTGCAAGCCCGTCAGGATGATCGGATCGAAACTCGTGAGCGGGTCGTAGCTGTTGGCGGGCGCTAGCTTCAATAGTGTCGGGGCCGTTGTGAAAGGGTTTGGCGTGAACAGGACGGTGTAGCCGTCCGGCTTGGCGCGCGCGACGGTAGTGTTGCCTACCGTTCCACCTGCACCAGCGCGGTTGTCCACAACCACCGTCTGTTTCAGTCGTTGTGTCAATTTTTCTGCATACAAGCGGGCCATGGCGTCGGTATCGCCACCGGGTGGATAGGCTACGACCATGGTAATGCTACGTTCGGGTTGCCAGGTCTGTGCATGGGCACCCGTGGCGGCGCTGACCAGCAATAGGGCGCCACAGGCGGCCATCCAGGTTCGACGTGATACTCGCATCTTCAGTTCTCCTTCGCAGCAAAGCATGTAATTCGGTTTGCCAGATTTGGCGAATTGGATTGTGTAACTCGATGGGGACGAGATGCGCAACAGGTATCACCTGGTGAGCCAGGTATTTTCCCTAGGTGGCCTAAACTCTCAGTCCTATGAAAACCGTGAATGCGCTTCAAAGAGGGCTGGAGGTATTGCTGGCAATTGACAGCAGTTCGGCGGCCACACTAACAGAGCTATATCGGCAAACTGGTATTCCGAAGGCATCGTTGCAACGCATTCTGAAAACACTGCGGGAAGCGGGTTGGATTGAGCGCAACGATCTGGAGTCCAGGTATGTTCGTTCTGCTGCGCTAGGCGTATCTGGACCACAAATACGTTGGCGGGCCCAAGTGTCTTCATTGTCTGTGCCTTTGCGCGCAGCGCTCCAACGCCGTATCCCTTGGCCGCTTGATATCGCCGTACGCGACGGCAACTGCATGCTGATATTGGACGCTCACCGCCCCTCAAACGGTCTGTCCGTCAATTACCGGGTGTTGGGGTTTAGGCCCCATATGCTGGTTTCGTCGCTCGGGCGCTGCTACCTTGCCCATTGCCCGGATAACGAGCGGCAATCCATACTGACGGCATTGAGCCGGTCAAAGCGTCCGTTCGATCAACTGGCCAAGGAGCCTGAGACCTTGCGGCGTTTTGTGGTCGAAGCCCGTCGCAATGGTTTCGCTACACGAATGCAATCGGCAACCGGGAAGGATTCGCCGGAAAACTTTGGTGCCCTCGCAGTACCGATCTATAGCGGTGCTACGCTGATTGCATGTTTGAGTTGCTCTTGGTTGCCCGACGTTGCCAACGAGGCGGACATTGCAATGGCACACCTAAAGGGTATGCAAACAACTGCTGAGGCGATCGGCAGGCGCCTCGATGCAGCAGGGGTGGGGGCACCCCCTTAAATCGACGTCTCGTCTCGCAGCTCCGAAACCTGGGTGTGGGAGACCCACAAAAAACTACCCCCCAATCTGCTCCACACACCGCTCCAACTCATCAAACGCATCATCCACATACCCACCCAGCCGCTGCAGGTTGGGGAGGGCATCGGAGGCGATCAGACCAAAATTCAACGACCCAGCGTAGCTGAACAAGGTGATGTTCAACAAGTGGGTAGGCGGCAATGTGCTGACGGGGTGCATCTCTTCAAGCCGCGCACCTTTTACGTACAGGTGCTCTTTGGGGCCGGGCACGTTGCTTACCGTGGTGTTGCCCATGGGCGCCAGCGTGTTGCTGAGCTTCAGCATCTCGGCGAATTGGCCTGAGAGGCCGGTGAGTATGGTGTAGGTCTCGATGGCTTCGGGGGCCACGCTGTCGATCATCTGGCGCACGTTGCGCAGGCTGTAGCCGATGTTGCGCAGGCGCACGTAGGGGTCGTCCGTCGGGGCCGACAGATCGACCAGGATGATGCCGATCTTGTTGCCGGCGGCTTTCTCGCCTTCTTTGCGCAGGTTCACCGGCATCTGGATGGTGATGGGTTTTTGCAGCGTAATGCCTTC
>JANOWY010000410.1:0-3635 GCA_031418135.1 Rhodoferax sp.
GAAATGGTGATGCCGGGCGACAACATCAAAATGATAGTGACCCTGATCAACCCGATTGCGATGGAACAGGGCCTGCGCTTCGCTATTCGCGAAGGCGGCCGTACTGTTGGCGCCGGCGTGGTCGCTAAGGTTATCGAGTAATAAGAGGTTTTTCGTAGGTGTTTCGTTCGAAAATCGTCGGGCGTTGCCCGCGATTTTTGGCTGACCAAAGCCGGTCAAAAGTAAGAGTTTACTTTTGACCGAACAATTTTTAGGGGCGTAGCTCAATTGGCAGAGCGACGGTCTCCAAAACCGTAGGTTGGGGGTTCGATTCCCTCCGCCCCTGCCAGGGTTCTGATGCTTCTGATGCAGAGGCCTGCAGGACTTTGAAGAAAGTGTGTTGTGGACAAGGTAAAACTCGCAGTTGCTGTCATTCTGGTCATCGTCGGCCTGGCAGCGTTTTATTACTTCGGCGAACAGGCGCTGGTGCTGCGTGTGCTGTACGTGCTCGCCGGTTTGCTGGCGGGCGCGGCGGTGGCATGGTTCACCGAGCCGGGGCAGACGTTTTTTGCCTTTGCCCGCGAGTCGTGGACGGAAACCAAAAAAGTCGTGTGGCCGACCCGCAAGGAAGCCACCCAGACCACCGCAGCCGTGTTCGGTTTCGTGGTGATCATGGCCCTGTTCTTGTGGATTACCGACAAGAGCCTTGAATGGGTTTTGTACGATTTGATTCTGGGCTGGAAAAAATCATGAGCGCCGCTGCAAAATCTGCTGTCGCCAAAGTCGCTCCCGCGCGGCCTGAAATCACCGGCAAGCGCTGGTACGTGGTGCACGCCTATTCAGGGTTTGAGAAGAGCGTGGGCCGTGCCCTCGAAGAGCGTATCAAGCGTGCCGGTATGGCTGATCAGTTCGGTCAGATTCTGATCCCGGTCGAAGAAGTGGTCGAGCTCAAGGGCGGACAGAAAAGCATCTCTGAGCGCAAGTTTTTCCCCGGCTATTTGCTGGTCGAGATGGAAATGGGTGATCAGACTTGGCATTTGGTCAAGAACACCGCCAAGGTCACTGGCTTTGTGGGGGGCATCGGCAACAAGCCGACGCCGATTTCCCAGAAAGAGGTCGACAAGATCATGGCGCAGATGCAAGAGGGCGCCGCGAAGCCGCGCCCCAAAGTGCTGTTCGAAAACGGCGAAATGGTGCGCGTTAAAGACGGCCCGTTCACCGACTTCAACGGCAACGTCGAAGAAGTCAATTACGAAAAAAACAAGCTCAAGGTCACGGTTACGATTTTTGGCCGCGCCACTCCAGTGGAATTGGATTTTGCACAGGTGGAAAAGCAGTAGCGCGACACAAAACAGGGCAACCCTGAAACAGCACAAGGCGACACAACAGATCGTAGTCGTTTGATGGGGCGTAGTCGTACGGGTTGTAGCGTAAGGCCGCAGTCGTATCAGGGGCGGAGAACCCCGGCAACACAGTTCTTCCGGCCCGATTCCGGCCGTAACGGAACAGAGGAGCCGCAGCGATGCGGCGCTATCACTCAACTTCAATGCAGGAGTAGTCAATGGCGAAGAAAATCGTCGGTTTTATCAAGCTGCAAGTGCCAGCCGGTAAAGCCAATCCGTCCCCCCCGATCGGCCCGGCACTCGGCCAGCGCGGTCTGAACATCATGGAATTCTGCAAGGCGTTCAATGCCGCCACGCAGAAGGTCGAACCGGGTCTGCCGATTCCGGTGGTGATTACCGCGTTTGCGGACAAGAGCTTCACCTTCATCATGAAGACGCCGCCCGCGTCGATCCTGTTGAAGAAGGCCGCGAAAATCGAAAAAGGCTCGAAGACGCCGCATTCGGACAAGGTGGGCAAAATCACACGCGCGCAAGCGGAAGAAATCGCAAAAACCAAAATGCCCGATCTGACGGCATCTGACCTCGATGCAGCAGTACGCACCATCGCCGGCAGCGCCCGCAGCATGGGTATCACGGTGGAGGGAATCTGATCATGGCAACGCTGACCAAACGTCAAAAAGCCCTTGAGGGCAAGGTAGACCGCGCCAAGTTTTATGCCGCGGCCGATGCGCTGGCCTTGGCCAAAGAAATGGCTACTGCCAAATTCAACGAGTCCATCGATGTGGCCGTGATGCTGGGCGTGGATGCCAAGAAATCCGACCAGACCGTGCGCGGTTCGGTCGTGCTGCCGTCAGGCACTGGCAAGACCGTGCGTGTCGCCGTATTTGCGCAGGGCGAGAAGGCGGAGCAGGCACGTGCTGCCGGTGCTGACATCGTGGGTCTCGAAGACCTGGCCGAGAAAATCAAGGCCGGTCAAATGGACTTTGATATCGTGATCGCCACGCCCGACACCATGCGCATCGTCGGCACGCTCGGCCAGATTCTCGGTCCGCGCGGTTTGATGCCGAACCCCAAAGTGGGTACGGTTTCGGCCAATCCCGCAGAAGCCGTCAAGAACGCGAAAGCCGGTCAGGTGCAGTACCGCACCGACAAAAACGGCATCGTTCAGTGCACGCTGGGCCGCGCCAGTTTCACGGTCGAGCAATTGCAGACCAACATGAAGGCGCTGATTGATGCGTTGAACAAGGCTAAACCGGCCACGTCCAAAGGCATCTATCTGCGGAAAATTTCAGTCTCCTCGACCATGGGCCGCGGTATCCGCGTGGACCAGTCGAGCGTGATGGCGTAAGGCATTTCAAGAAAACGAATAGACGTATCTGGATGGCGGGTTCGCAAGGCGCTGGCAAGTCGCCAGCACCTTGTGGCAAAGGGCCGCAGCATGGGCTCCGGGGAGCGCGAATAGCGCGTACCAGTTGCCAGTGAAGACTCTCCATCCAACTTTCTTTGGGCCGCTGTAGAAGGGATACCGCCAAAACCTTTGGTGGGAGCCATTCTCCAGTGAGCTGTCAAAGACCGTAGGAATGGTTGCGTGGCCAGTGTGAGCACCTCACGGTGCTGGAAACGCAGTTGTTTAAGTGGCGAACATGGGGGCTGGAGACGGCCCGCATCAAGCTGTCCTACGCAGATGGCGAATTCCCGGACAGAATTTTGTTTGTGGTTCGCTGTGGTGCAAACGGTGTCTGTGGCCGCTTTACCGGCCCTGACGCCATAACCAGGAGCAAGACCGTGGGTCTCAACCTTTCGGAAAAGCAGGCAGTGGTCGCAGAAACCTCGGCAGAAATTGCCAAGGCGCAGTCGATCATCGTCGCGGAGTACCGTGGTCTGGAAGTGGGAAAAATCACCTCGTTGCGCAAGCAGGCGCGTGAAGGAGGGGTTTATCTGCGCGTGTTGAAAAACACGCTGGCGCGCCGCGCCGTCGAGGGTACGCCCTTCGCCGGTCTGGCCGACAAGATGGTGGGGCCGCTCATTTATGGCATCTCCACTGATCCGGTCGCTGCCGCCAAGGTGTTGTCGGCTTTCGCAAAAGACAACGACAAGCTCGTCGTGAAGGGGGGCGCAATGGCCAACTTCGTGATGGATGCGAATGGTGTGAAGGCTTTGGCCAGCATGCCGTCGCGCGATGAGTTGATTGCGAAGCTGATGGCCACCATGCAGGCGCCGATTGCGCAGTTTGTTCGTACCCTCAACGAAGTGCCGAGCCGGCTGGTTCGCACCCTCGCTGCGGTGCGCGACCAAAAAGAGCAGCAGGCCGCA
>JANOWY010000411.1:0-2337 GCA_031418135.1 Rhodoferax sp.
CAGCACGCCGTTTGGTGGCATGTTGCAAAGCGGTTTTGGCCGTGAAAAAGGCCGCGCCTCGATTGCCGAATACATGACGCAAAAAAGTTACTACTGGGGCTTGAATGAAGCGCCTTTGCCTTGGGCTGGAACGGGCCATTAACCACTCACATCCGAACCGGAAACACACACCATGATCGAAGGCATTGATTCCATCACCTATTGCACCGACGGCACCGCGCAAGGCTGGGCTGATTCGCACCGGTTTTTTGCCGATTGGGGCCTGAAAGAATTGACCGACACCACCAACCCAGCGCCCGACACCCAGCTGTGGGAAACCCTGAACGGCGCACAAGTCATTGTCAAACGCCCGGATGATGCCAGTTTGGCACCCGCCATCGAGCCCGGTGCCACCTTGCGGCGCGTGGTTTTTGGGGTAAAAACGATGGGTGATCTGTTGCTAATAGAAAATAAGGCTATTAGTTCAAATTTTAGTTGCACTATTAGCTATATTAATAATAGTATAAATGGCGATGAAAAATTCAAAATTTTGTCACTAACCGACCCACACGGCCTCTCCATTGGTTTTCAGGTGAGCCAAAAACGCGTTGTGGCGGTGCAGGGTTCGCCCTCCAATCCCTACGGTAACCCGCAACGCATTGATGCCGCTTCGCCGATCTATGAACGGGCCACGCCCGTCGATTTGGGCCACGTGGTGCTGTTTTCAGACCAGTTGCAAGCGGCCGAGAATTTTTACGCCGCCTTGGGCTTTGTCGCTTCTGACCGCTACCCTGGCCGTGGCGTGTTCATGCGCTGCGATGTCAATGCGGGCCATCACGACATTTTCTTGCTGGAGCTTCCCAACAAAACCAAAGGCCTGAACCATGTGGCCTTCACCGTGCGCGACATCCATGAGGTATTCGGCGGCGGTCTGCACATGAGCCGCTGCGGCTGGAAGACCCAACTCGGCCCGGGCCGTCACCCGATTTCGTCGGCCTATTTTTGGTACTTTGAAAACCCCTGCGGTGGCCTGATCGAATACAACGCCGACGAAGACCACCTGACCGAAAAGTGGCAACCGCGTGAATTCCAGCCAGCCGCCACCGTGTTCGCCGAATGGGCCGTGGATGGCGGACTGGACGGACACACCCGCCGGCAGCCCAAAGTGCAAGCTGGCGGTGCGTTTCTGACCGAGAAGAGGTGACACCATGACCCCTACATCAACCCCCGTTCAGCCAAAGGCTTTGACAAGGCCGCCCTGCTTGGCCCGTCGCAGCATGGTGCGCCAATGGGTTGGCATTGGCCTGTGCGGTTTTGCCCTGGGGTTGGCGGGCCAAGCTGCCCAAGCCCAAGCCTTGGGCAGCGAACCCTTCAAGATCGTCGCACCCTTCCCGCCCGGTGGCCCTATCGACACGTTGGCGCGCATGCTGGCCAACGGCCTGGCCGAGCGTTACAAACAAACCGCCGTGGTCGAAAACCTGCCCGGTGCCGCCGGCAACATCGGTATGGACAAGGTCAAAAAAGCCAAACCCGATGGCCACACCCTGTTGGTGATCCCGGCGGGCAACCTGACCATCAACCCGACCTTGATGCCCAACTTTCCGTTCAACATCGAGCGCGACTTCACCGCCGTCACGATGCTGGCAACCGCCCCCAATGTGTTGGTGGCGCATCCTGGCCTGAACGTCAAAACCGCCCGCGAACTGGTCGCCCTGGCCAAAGCCAAACCGGGCACCCTGGCCTTTGCCTCGCCGGGTGTGGGCAGTGGTTTGCATTTGGCGGGCGAGTTGTTCAATGGCCAGGCCGGCATTGATTTGTTGCATGTGCCCTACAAAGGCACGGGCCCGGCGCTGACCGACGTGCTGGGCGGCACCGTGCCGCTGATGTTCTCCAACCTGCCCGCCGTGATGGGCCACATCAAAAGTGGCAAGCTGGTGGCGATTGGCATCACCGACAGCCAGCGCAGCGCGTCAGCACCCGATATCCCCACCTTGACCGAGCAAGGCGTTCCGGGGGTCGTGGTGACTTCCTGGTACAGCGTTTTGGCACCCGCAGGCCTGGCACCGGCGCTGGCCGAGCAGCTGGCCAAAGATGCTATTGACATCCTGGCTGCGCCCGCGATTCGGGAGCAACTGCAAGCGCAATCGCTGACCGCCGTCGCCATGAAACCCGCTGCGTTTGCCGCCCATATGCGCGCCGAAACCGCCCAGTGGGCCAAGATTATCAAGGCCAAAAACATTGTGGCCCAGTGATCAGCCGTTCGCAGCCAGCAGCTACCGGCCCTCTTCACGCCCCAACCAACCTGCCACGCCACCCGCCCGCCCCGCCGATCCTCTCTCCTTCAAAAAGCGAGTTCTT
>JANOWY010000412.1:0-4405 GCA_031418135.1 Rhodoferax sp.
GCGCGTGGTGCAGCGTGACATCGCCACCGGTCGCTGCAACCGCACACAAAAAGGTTCCTGCCTCGATGCGGTCGGCCACCACTTGATGGCTGCAACCGTGCAGACGCTCCACACCCTGAATGCGGATACGGCTGGTGCCGTGGCCCTCAATCTTGGCGCCCATTTTGATGAGCATCTCAGCCAGGTCTGGAATCTCAGGCTCTTGCGCCGCGTTTTCCAGAATGGTTTCGCCTTCGGCTAATGTTGCCGCCATGAGCAGGTTTTCAGTGCCTGTCACGGTCACCATATCGGTGGTGATACGGGCACCTTTGAGACGTGACTGACCTTCTGGCAGCCGGGCAATCATGTACCCATGCTCAACGGTGATCAGGGCACCCATGGCCTGCAGGCCCTTGATGTGCTGATCAACCGGGCGTGAGCCAATGCCGCAACCACCGGGCAGCGACACCGTAGCTTCGCCAAAACGGGCAACCAGAGGCCCCAGCGCCAGTACCGAAGCCCGCATGGTTTTCACGAGTTCATAGGGTGCCTCGGGCGACGAGAGTGTGCTGGCATTGATCTGCAAAGTGGCGGTGTCGGGCCGTTCCACCGTGACACCCATGTTGAGCAACAGCTTTTGCATGGTGGCCACGTCATGTAGGGCGGGCACGTTGGTCAACGTGACCGGTTCGGCTGTCAGCAAAGCCGCACACATTTCAGGCAACGCTGCGTTTTTGGCACCGCTGATTTGTACTGTGCCATGCAACGCGCGGCCACCACGAATCAAAAGTTTATCCATATATTGACTTGAAATTGGCTTGAAATTGAGGTGCTCAGGCCTCTTGTGCCCATTCGGCGGGTGTCAGCGTTTTCATCGACAGGGCGTGCACCTCATCCGTATGCATTTTTGAGCCTAGCGTGGCGTAAACGCGCTGGTGCCGGGCAATCAGCCGCTTGCCCTCAAATTCGGGCGAGACGATGGTGGCTGTCCAGTGTCGGCCATCACCCACCACCTCACAATGGTTGCAATTCAGGTTGGCGGTTATCAATGATTGGAGGTCGTCAGCGGTCATTCAGGTCGATGTGAAGAGTTGTTTAGGTTCGGGCCTTATGTCGGCGTTATTTGCGCCTTCAGGCGATTTCAGTGGCGAATCTTGTAACCAATGCGCAGCAGGTGCAGCGTGACCACGCTCACCACCATGAGCGCCGTCGCGACAACCCCCAGGCTAAGCCAAGGCGATACGTCGCTGACACCAAAAAAGCCGTACCGAAAACCGTCAATCATGTAGAAAAAAGGATTGAGATGACTCACGCTTTGCCAAAACGGCGGCAATGAGTGAATCGAATAAAACACGCCACTCAGAAACGTCATGGGCATGATGACGAAATTTTGAAACGCCGCCAGTTGGTCAAACTTTTCAGCCCACAAACCGCCGATGAGGCCCAAGGTACCCATCAGCGCTGCACCCAGCACGGCAAAGGCCAAAATCCACACCGGCGCCACAAAACTCAGGTTGGCAAACCAGGCGGTCACTACAAACACGCCCAGCCCCACCAACAAGCCGCGCAGAATGCTGGAGCCGACATAGGCCACGAACCAGTTCCAGTGCGACAACGGCGTCAGCATCAGAAAAACCAGGTTTCCCATGATTTTGCTCTGGATGAGCGATGACGAACTGTTGGCAAAGGCGTTTTGCAGCACACTCATCATCACCAGGCCAGGCACCAGAAAAGCGGTGTAACTGATCTTGTCGTAAACCTTGACGTGAGCTTCCAGCACGTGGCCAAAGATCAACATGTACAGCATGGCCGTGAGCACGGGTGCCGCCACAGTTTGGAACGCCACGCTCCAAAACCGCAAAACCTCTTTGTACAGAAGTGTTTGCCAACCGTTCATGATGTGGCCTCCACACTTGCCAGTCCGGGCGTTGCACCGCCGACCAGGCTTGTTTTCGCGGGCACGTCGGGTTTTCGGTTCATCACTTCGAGAAACACGTCTTCCAAATCGGCCTTGCGGATCTCGACATCTTCAGCCACCAAACCCGCTTCGCGCACGGCCGACAGGTAATGTTCAATTTCGGTAGCGTTGTGGGCCGGGAACTGGACAATGCGCCCGGTAATGCGGGCCTGATCGCGCAACGCTTTGGGCAACTCGGCATCGACCTTGAACCGCAATACGTTGCTGGAGGCCGCCTTGAGCAACTCCGAGGTGGAAGCCAAGGCCACCACTTTGCCGGTTTTTAGCATGGCAATACGTCCGCACAGGGCCTCGGCTTCCTCCAGGTAATGCGTGGTGAGCAACACCGTATGGCCTTGTTTGTTGAGTTTGGCAATGAACTGCCACAGCGTTTGGCGCAACTCCACGTCAACCCCGGCTGTGGGTTCGTCCAGAACGATCACCGGGGGCTTGTGGACCAAGGCCTGCGCCACCAACACCCGGCGCTTCATGCCGCCAGACAACTGGCGCATGTTGGATTGAGCTTTGTCTGTCAAGCCCAGGCTTTCCAGCAATTCATCGATCCAGGCATCGTTATTTTTTACGCCAAAGTAACCAGACTGGATGCGCAACACATCGCGTACGTTGAAAAACGGGTCAAACACCAACTCTTGTGGCACCACGCCGAGCAGGCGGCGGGCTTGGGCGTAATCAGCCTGCACGTCATGGCCCAATACAGACACTGTGCCACCCGATGCCCGTGTCAAGCCTGCCAATACGCTGATCAGGGTGGTTTTGCCCGCGCCATTGGGTCCCAACAGGCCAAAAAACTCGCCCTCTTCGATGTCGAGGCTGACATCGTCCAGTGCCTTGAAAGTGGAGCCTTTGGGCCCTTTGGGGGATGGGTAGGTTTTTGAAACCTTTTGGAAGGAGATAGCAGGCATGAGAACCCACTATTTTAACCGCCGTGCCGACAGCCGCCTGCGCTACCCCCGGCTTTAGCCTGCACCCAACAGTTCGCCAACGCCGTAAAGGCCAGCCAAATCCTGCAAGCGCTTCGACTGGCCCGTCACCAAAAAGGTTTTGCCCGCCGACAAGGCCTGGCGCCGCAATGCCAGCAAGGCCGCCAGCGCGCTGGAATCAAACTGCGTCAACGGGGTGGCATCTACCGTCACTTGCGGCGCGGTTGCAGCCGCAATGACCCTCGCCTGCGCCAGCACGAACGCATTTGTCTGGTTCAGCGTCAACGTGGCGGGCAAAACCAATACGTTCGCCATGGCTCAGCCTTTTTTGGCGTTGGTTTTGTTCCGCTCGGTCAGCGAAGTGATCAAGCCATCGAGCCCTTTGGCGTTGATTTCAGCGACAAACTGGCTCTTGTAAGTTTCAACCATCCAGACACCCAACACGTTGATGTTGTAAATCTTCCAGCCAGCACCCTGGCCGGGTGTTTTCTCGAGCCGATAGTCGAGCTGGATTGGGTCACCGCGCCCTTTCACCTCTGAGCGGGCAACAACTTCTTTGTCATCAGCAGCGGCGCGTAATGGCTTGACCACGATGACCTGATCGGTCACCTGGGTCAATGCGCCTGCATAGGTACGCACCAACAAGGTCTTGAATTCTTCCTGCAGGCGTTTGCGTTGCTCTGGTGTAGCCTGACGCCAGCCGGGGCCAACTGACGAAGCGGTCATCCGCTCGAAATTGATGTGGGGCAGCACTTTTGCCTCCACCAGGCTGATCACTTTGCCGATGTCACCCGCTTGAATCGCCTTGTCAGCCTTGATGGCGTCCAGAACCTCGGTGGACAAACGACGCACCAACGCGTCGGGCGCCTCATCGGTTTCTGCCCAGGCGGCACCTGAACCGGCCAAGGTCAGCACCAGCACGCTGGTCAAACAGGCAAAAAAGCGACGTTTCATGACAAACTCTCCTTCAACTCATTAACAACGGAGGAATCCGCTGGTGCCATAACGATTGACACCGGGTTTAAGCCGACACACATTATCGGGACAACTCGGCTTTGGGGGTATTTTGAGCCGGCGGATCAGCCTGCTTGGGTCCAGGCTCCTTTGGCGGCTCTGCTGGCGCTTCTTCTGGCTCGGCCGGCTCATTGCCATCAAACACCAGGCTACGTCGGCGCTGCAAATAGACGTCGCGGGTAAATGTGTATTTGTCTAGGGCGACTTCGTCCATCAAGTTGCCGGCTTTTAACAAGTTGGCACGAAAATCCAGCAGGCGGATGATGGAAAGCGTGTCGCGGTCGGTGGTCAACACATTGGGGTCGCGGTTCAGCGGATCGCCCTGGAAGTCAACCACCAGACCAATGGAGTCCCGAAGGTTGGAGGGGCCAAAAAACGGCCACACCACGTAGGGCCCCGGGCTGGCACCCCAATACCCGAGTGTTTGCCCGAAATCTTCATTGCGACGTTCAATTCCCATACCGCCGGCGACATCAATCACGCCACCGAAACCAAAAAACGTATTCATGCCAAA
>JANOWY010000413.1:0-3631 GCA_031418135.1 Rhodoferax sp.
CAAAACCGGGGGTGGCAACCAGGCGGTTTTGGATTCCACGGCCTAACCCATGCCGCACGGGTTTTCGGGGCGGCTTTCGGTCGCACCCATGATGGACTGGACGGATCGTCATTGCCGGTATTTCCACCGCCTGCTGTCGAAACGGGCTTTGCTGTACACCGAGATGGTCACCACCGGCGCACTGCTGAACGGTGATGTGCCGCGCCACCTGGATTTCAACCCGCAAGAGCATCCGGTTGCCTTGCAATTGGGTGGCAGCGAGCCTGCTGATTTGGCCCGTTGTGCCCAGTTGGGCGAACAGTGGGGGTACGACGAAATCAATTTGAATTGTGGTTGCCCGAGCGAGCGGGTGCAGCGTGGCGCATTTGGCGCCTGCCTGATGGCCGAACCGCAGCTGGTGGCCGACTGCGTGAAGGCCATGCTGGATGTGGTGGCGGTGCCCGTCACGGTAAAACACCGCATTGGCATCAACAAAACCGAAAACTCGCCTGAAAGTTATGACTTTGTGCGCGATTTTGTTGGCACCGTGGCGCAGGCGGGTTGCAAAACCTTCATCGTGCATGCGCGCAACGCCTGGCTGAAAGGTTTGTCGCCAAAAGAAAACCGCGATATTCCACCCTTGCGTTACGAAATTGTTTATCGGTTGCAAAGCGACTTCCCGGACCTGGCCTTTTCGATCAACGGCGGTTTTACCACCAACGAGCAGGTGCACGCCCAGTTGCAGCAACTGGCGGGTGTGATGGTGGGCCGTGAGGCCTATCACAACCCGTTTTGGCTGGCCCAATGGGATACCGCCTTTTTTGGCGAGACGCAGGCGGCACCGCTCACCCGCGAATCGGTGGAGGCCCACATGTGCGATTACATGGCGATGGAAATGGCGCTGCGTTGCACACCCTGGCCGTCAATCGCTCGCCACATGCTGGGTCTGCGCCATGGCTTGCCAGGCAGCCGCCGCTGGCGCCAGGTGTGGAGCGATCACAAACTCAAGCAACTGTCGCCGCACCAGGTGCTGGCGCTGGCGCATCAACCGGTCAGTGGGCATGATGCGCCGGTGCCCAGCGTCGCAGGGGCGACAAGCGAACTCATGCACAATTCCCTCCCTGCCGTGGCGCTGGCCTGACCGGCATCTTGCGCGGATTTTTTTTCGCGCATTCTTCCTGCAATAGCCTCCCTTCAACCGTTTCGATTCAAACCGTTTATTCAAAAGGATTTCACCATGTCCACCATGTCCAATACCACCCAGTTTTACATTGACGGCGCTTGGGTTGCACCTTTGCAGGCCAACCCCATGCAGGTAATCAACCCGGCCACCGAGCAGGCTATCGGTACCATTTCCATCGGCTCCGCCGCCGATGCTGATCGCGCCGTCAAGGCGGCACGCAAGGCCTTTGCCAGCTATTCACAAACGACGGTGGCACAACGCCAGGAACTGCTGCAATCCATCATTGCGGTTTACAAGCGCCGTATGGATGACGTGGCGGCGGCCATCTCGATGGAAATGGGCGCGCCGCTTGAAAAACTCGCCAAACGCGCCCAGGCCCCTGCCGGGTTGGGCCACTTCATCGTCGCCAGCAAGGTGCTGGCCGATTTCCAGTTCGAAAAAATGCAAAAAACCACGCGCATCGTGCGTGAACCCGTGGGCGTGTGTGCGCTGATCACGCCGTGGAACTGGCCTATGAACCAGATGACCTGCAAGATCGCCCCCGCTTTGGCGACCGGCTGTACCATGGTCTTGAAGCCCAGTGAATTGGCCCCGCTCAGCGCCCACATTTTGGCTGAAATCTTGCACGAAGCGGGTGTGCCGGCAGGTGTTTTTAATCTGGTCGATGGTGATGGCCCGGGCGTAGGTGCAGCACTGTCCAGCCACCCAGAGGTGGACATGGTCTCCTTCACCGGTTCCACCCGCGCCGGCATCGCGGTGCAAATCGCCGCCGCGCAAACCATCAAAAAAGTGGCGCTGGAACTGGGCGGTAAATCGGCCAATATCATCACCGACGATGCCGATCTGACTGCCGCCGTCAAACATGGTGTGATGAGCATGATGACCAACACCGGCCAGAGCTGCAACGCGCCATCGCGCATGCTGGTGCCCGCTGGCAAGTTGGCGCAGGCCGAAGCGATTGCCGCTGCCGTGGTCAGCAAGATCATGGTGGGTGACCCAACAAACGCCGATACCACGATGGGCCCGGTGGCCAATGGTGCGCAGTTTGGCCGGGTGCAGGCCATGATTGAACGCGGCGTAGCTGAAGGAGCCAAAGTGGTAGCCGGTGGCGCAGGCCGACCCGATGGCATCACCGCCGGATATTTCGTCAGGCCGACGATTTTCAGCAATGTGAACAACCAGATGGACATCGCCCGCCAGGAAATTTTTGGCCCGGTGTTGTGCATGATGCCGTACAGCGGCGGCACGGATGAAGCGGTGGCCATCGCCAACGATACGCCTTATGGCTTGTCGGGTTATGTGTACGCCGCAACGCCTGAAGCAGCCGGCCAGATTGCCGCCAAATTGCGTACTGGCAATGTGCATCTGAACGGTGCTGGTGGCGATAACGCCGCACCGTTTGGCGGCTACAAACAATCCGGCAACGGCCGTGAGTGGGGTGCGTTGGGGTTTGAGGAGTTTCTGGAAACCAAGGCGGTGTTCAACCCGCCTGCTCCGGTTGCTGCTCCTGCGGCTTAATTATCTATTTTTTTGATATTTCTTATATAAAAATTACCTATTATTCATATAATTATTTCACAAATAGCTATTTTATTTATAGTAAATACTGATATTAATATATCAATATTTTTTAAAGAATAAAATAAAATACGCTATTAATGCGGAATTGACCTGCTCGGGCCAGTGAGTCCTTCGGGCTTTTTGGTTGTCAGCTCCCGCGTGGCCCGGCTGCCATTGCCTCCCGGTACAACGCAAGGTACTGCTGCGCGGCGTGCGCCCAGGAGAAATCCTGGGCCATGCCGAGTTGCACCAGTTGCTGCCAGAGTTTGGGCTGTGCGTACGCCGTGATGGCGTGGGCCACAGCGCCTGAAAGTGCAGGCGCGTTGGCCGCATCGAACATGAACCCGGTAGCCGTTTGGTTGCGCAGCGTCTCGGCGCTGGTGTCCACCACGGTGTCGGCCAGGCCGCCGACACGGCGCACCAGGGGCACCGTGCCGTAACGCAGTGCGTACAGCTGGGTCAGGCCGCACGGCTCAAAACGCGAAGGCACCATCATCACGTCGGCCCCGGCCACCATCTGGTGCGCCAGCGCTTCGTCGTAACCGATGCGCACGGCCACGCGGCCTGGGTGGGCTTGCGCGGCCGCGGTGAAGGCCGCTTCCAGCTCAGCATCGCCACTGCCTTGCACGGCCAATTGCGCGCCGCTTGCCAGCAAATCGGGCAAACACGCCAGCACCAGGTCAAGGCCTTTTTGCGAGGTGAGCCGGCTAACGATGGCAAACAACGGGCGCCCGGCATCAACCGACAAGCCCATCGCCTTCTGGTACGCCGATTTGCACCGGACCTTGCCGCTCATTTTTTGGGCCGAATAAGGCGCCGCAATGTCGGTATCCGTTTGTGGGTTCCAGACCGCGCCATCCACACCATTCAGAATGCCACTGACATCGGAGCCGCGATCTCGCACCACAC
>JANOWY010000414.1:0-22471 GCA_031418135.1 Rhodoferax sp.
GTGGGTCTGAGCACAGCGATCAGCGGCGTCACATCACTCTCCACCGGCCTGAGCACGACCAATAGCGGTGTGACTTCACTCTCGACCTCAACCTCGATAGGTCTGAGCACAGCGACCAGTGGTGTCACGTCACTCTCAACAGGTCTGAGCACCACGAACACCAGGGTGACTTCACTGTCGACCTCAACTTCGGTTGGTTTGAGTACCGTAACCAGTGGCGTGACTTCCCTGTCAACGGGATTGGTAACTTCGAACTCACGTATATCAACGCTTTCGACGTCGACCTCGACAGGCATTACCTCTCTTTCAACGGCTGTCTCGACAACAACTTCCTCTGTGTCTGTCTTGATGCCGTTGGCCAACGCCGCAGCTTCCGCGAACGCCAATGGCGCAGCGGTCATTGCTTCCATAGCCGGTGGCAGGTTGGCCAATGGGTCGATCCAAACCCAAGGTTCTGCCTTTAATGGCATTTCTATCCAAGTGGTTGCGCCAGCAGACTGTTCAGTAGCAAACGGCACTGATACAACAGCCACTGGTCTATGCGCCAGCGCCGGCACGCGAGCTGGGGTGAACGGTGCCACCACAACGACAGTTGCCACGGGCGCGACGGCTTACGGATCGCAGTCGCTGGCCAAGGATACGAACACGACGGCAATTGGATTCCGCGCAACTGCCACCTTCGAAGGTTCGGTTGCTATTGGCTACCAAGCCCGTGCAATTGCAGATCCCACGACCGCCGTTGGCTCTAATTCATTGGCTTCAGGCAACAATGCGGTTGCCCTGGGAGCAAGTGCGGAGGCCACGGCCAATCGTTCAGTGGCGCTAGGTGCAAACTCCATTGCCGATCAGGCGGACACTGTTTCCATCGGGGCACCAGGCGCAGAGCGGCGCATCGTGAATGTTGCTCCAGGTGTTGCACCGACTGATGCCGTGAATGTGGCGCAACTGCAAAACGTCGAACGCATCGCCTATTCGGGTGTTGCGATGAGCATGGCCATGGGTTCAACTTACATGCCAAGTTTGGACGCTGGTGAAAAGGCGCTGGGCATTGGTCTGGGCGTCTACCGTGGGTATAGCGCCGTTGCCTTGAACTTCAAGTCTCTCCACACGGATGGCAAGAGCGCTTGGGGTTTCGGCATTTCAACCACAGGAAGCGAATGGGGATTCACACTGGGCACCAGTTGGAAATGGCGCTGAAACCCGGTTTAGCGCCCGTGAAGGAGCATCATATTTCAACTAATTTGTGGATAGTTGAATGCGCGTAGGCATATCTGTCCTGACCCATGCCGGGCAAAACATTTGGGAAAATGGGCTCGGTCAAAACGTCATTTTCCTGGCGCAGTCCCTCCAGCAAATTCCCTTTGTGGAGTCAGTATTTCTGATCAATGCTGGTAATCAGTCCACGATGCCCCCGCAGGTGGATCTGGCCAAATTGGGGCTTCGATTGCTTACGTTGGCTGAATCTGCGAACCAGACGGATGTTGCCATTGAAATGGCGGGCGCGTTAGACGTGAAATGGCTCGATCATCTGCGGGCAATGGGTAAAAGGGTTGTTTTTTTGTGTGCGGGTCAGCCATTTGCTGCAATGGTTGAGCCTTTCGTCTTTGACAAGCCAGGTTTATTCTTGCGCACGCAACGCTGCGACGAAGTATGGTTGTTGCCTAAGGACTTCTACCGTTTTGCCCCTATGGTGCGGACCCTGAACCGTTGCCCAGTTGTAGAAGCGCCGTATCTTTGGTCATCACAATTTCTGGAGCAACGCATTGCGGAGGTAAAAAGCGGTGGCCATGATTTCGGCTATCAGGTCCGCCGGTCTGCAGTTTCTGATTCGGCGCACGGTTTACGTGTTGCGATACTTGAACCTAACGTATCGGTTACCAAGGTTTCAACTATTCCGATGCTGATCTGCGATCAGGCTTACCGCCAGGTTCCGGGAGCGATTTCGGTGATGCATGTGTTGAATACCTTGCACATGAAAGATCATCCAACGCTGCTGCATCTGGCCAATTCGCTGGACATCGTGCAGGCGCACAAAGCTTTGTTTCAAGGACGTCATGATTTCGCTGGCTACATGGCGATGAATGCAGATGCTGTGGTTTCCCACCAGTGGGCCAATGATCAGAATAACCTCTATCTGGATACTCTATGCGGAAGTTACCCGTTGATTCACAATTCACCATGGCTGAAAGACGTGGGTTATTACTATCCGGATTTTGATTGCCAGGAAGGAGCCAATCAGCTGTTGCTGGCTGCGTCCAACCATGACCGGAACCTGGCCCGATATAGGCAAGGAGCGTTGAAGGTTTTCAAATCGCTCGATCCGCTGGCGCACTCCAATGTCCAAGGTTATGCCCAGTTGCTGGTGAACTTGTGGCACGGGTCCAATTCGGTCAAAGTCAGCCCATGAACGAAAGAGACCCTCAAAAACTGCGGGTAGGCATCTCCATTTTTGTGCGCAAGGGTGAGCAATCACTTTGGGAGAACGGAATTTTTCAGAACTGCCTGTTTCTGGTTTTATTGTTGCTCAAAGCCCCCAACGTCGGCGCAACATTTTTAGTGTTTGGTGGTGGCGACGGTGATGCCGCAGATGCCCGCCGGTTCATGGCTGATTCGCCGGTTCCCTTGATCGATATGGCAACTGCCCTGGATTCCATTGACGTCATGATCGAAATGAGCGCCCAGCTCAGCCGCGAATGGGCCGAGAATTTCAGGGCAAAGGGCGGCAAAATTGTGTCCATGCGGGTGGGCAATGACTACGTGATTGACATTGAGCGTATGGTTTTCAACAAAGATCCAGGCATGCTAATCACCGGTGCCCCCTGTGATGAGATTTGGACACTGCCTGAGTTTCAACGCACAGGGCAGAGTTATTACCAAACGGCCCTGCGCGCGCCTGTGCGGCTGATGCCACACCTGTGGACACCCATTGTGTTGGACAAGGCGGCGGCTGGCCTGCCAGCGGGTCAGAAGTTTGGTTACCAGAGCGGCAAGTCACAATGGCGGATGGGGATTTTTGAGCCCAACATTTGTATGGTCAAGACCAGCTTTATTCCCATGCTGGTTGTTGAAATGGCCTACCGTGCGCACCCGCAATGGGTCAGCAGTTTGCGGGTATTCAATTCGTTCCACATGAAGGAGCACCCGAATTTTGTTGGGTTTGCCAACAGCCTGGATGTTGTCAAGCATGGCCTGGCGACATTCGAAGGGCGTTTCCCCATCTATCACAGTCTGGCCAACGAGGTGGATGCCCTGGTTTGCCACCATTGGGAAAATGGCCAAAACTACTTGTATTACGAAGCACTTTATGGGGGTTATCCGCTGGTTCACAACTCCACGTTTCTGGGTGATTGCGGTTATTTTTATTCTGATTTCGACTGCGAACAAGGCGGGCTCGCCTTGCTCCAGGCCTTCATGCAGCATGATGTTGATTTAGACAACTACTGTCGGCGAGCCAGCGCCTTTTTGAAAACGCTGGATCCGCAGAACACCGACAATGTGAAAACCTACAGTCAGGCACTGGCCCATTTGTACAGCGCTGCGTGACGCGATTTTTTGGATCGACAACGCTCATGGTGTTTGCAAACACTCTGTTTCGAAGCTTCTACCTGATTCTGGCGGTGTGCGTCTTGACCGGACTTTTGGGTCCTGCCATTTGTCTGGCCCAAGTTTCTCCGCAGCGGGTCCCTGTGCAACCCACACCCCAAGCGGTTGCTAAACCGCTGGACACGTTAACCTTGGCCGCCACAAACGTCGGCATCAAGCGTTGCCTGCCAGCGATTTCAAGACTGTCGTCTTTGGTGCTCAACGGCAGCACCGGCAATGACGTGTTGGTGGATTGGGATCGCAAAAACGCCGATGGCATGCCCTTCTTCTCGCTCAGTGGTGTCGAATACAAGAATGCCTCACTGGCCTTTTCTCTAACGGCGGTGCCAGACAGCCAAGGTGGGTGTTCCATCGCAGCCGAGCGGATTTCCGTGGCACCCTTCACTTGCAGGAGCATTGCCTTGCAGGAGCTCGCTGGTTACCGTGCCGTGCAATTGCTGCCAACCTTTACCGTATATGTGGATGAAAAAGATGCAGGCGCTTCGGTCAGTCTGATCGATTCACCGCCTGGTTGCCTGCTGATCCGGCGCCACGTTCAGTTCGACTGGAAAGAGCCGCCCGCGGGTGCGTCGCAAGGCAGGCCCGGGGCGCCATCTGCCGTTCCACCAAGCCGCGCATCCGTTGCGCCGGTGCCACCCCTTCGGCCATGAGCCAGTTACAACCCAAACGACCCGAAATTCCTCTCGGTTTTCTATAGTCATGACAACTTCCGCACTGCGCATTGGCATCACCATTGGGCTTCGATCTGTGGATGAAAGCCTGTGGATCAATGGCATCAAGCAAAACGCGGTTTTTCTGGCCGAGGCGCTGAAATCGTCCGCTTTGGTGCAATCCGTCTGGTTGGTGAACACCACGCAGGTTCCCATCAGCGCCGCGCTGCCGTGGGATTTGCAACGGTGGCCTACCGTTAGTTTTGAGGCTGCGAAGGATACGCTGGACGTGCTGATTGAGCTGGGCGGCCAGATTGATGCCGCCCAGACTGATTACCTCAAGAGTCGCGGCACCCGATTGGTGTCTTACTGCTGTGGGGTCGAGTACGTCAACGCGATGGAGTCGGTTCTGTTTGACCGTCCACTTTGGGGCTACAACCTGTTTGTCAACCAGCGTTATGACGCCCTTTGGGTTATCCCGCAAGTCGAGCCCAGTAGCGGGCATTTCTTTTCGACCCTGCGCAGGCGACCAACGACAGTGGTTCCATTTGTCTGGCATCCGGTGTTCATTGACGAGCGAAGCAAGTCATACCCGCAACTCGGCTGCTATGTGCCACAAGCAGGCCCGAAGCGCCTGAGCGTGATGGAGCCCAACCTGAATGTGGTGAAGTTTTGCCTCTACCCCATTCTGATCGCCGAAGAAGCGTTTCGCAGAAAGCCTGAGCACATTGGGCAATTGCATGTCACCAATTCGGAGCACCTGGCAAAAAACAGCAAAGAGTTCATTGCGCTGATGAACCAGCTAGACATCGTGCGCAACCACAAAGCGCGCTTTGTCGGCAATTACCCTACACCGCAGTTCTTGAGGGAGATGACGGATATCGTGATCTCCCACCAATGGGAAAACGCCCTGAACTACTTTTACCTGGAAGTCTGCTGGCAGGGGTATCCGCTGGTACATAACGCCCATCTGGTGTTTGATTTGGGCTACTACTACCCCGGCAATGACGTTCAGACTGGGTGCGAGCGCCTCCTGGAGGCCATTGACCACCATGACAACCATGCGCTCGCCTATCGCGCGAAGCAGCGTGAGTTAATTGCACGTTTTTTGCCTGACAACCCGCAGGTGGTTCAAAAGTACGAGGCCCTGTTAAACCAGCTCATGAATTCACCCTTGGTTTAAAAGGTTCGGGTCAAACGAGCCGGGCGGTGGAGGTGCTTCAGGCGGGTGAAAAATATTGAACTAAATATAAAAATATGAAAATTAATAGTTTAATTTATGTATAAATACTATTATAAAAATAGCATTTAAATTATTTATCACATAAACAATAATTCTTTTTCACAAAAATAATTTTTAAATATAGTTAATTTCATTGTTTCAGCCGAGACAGGAAATGCAGCGAAGCCTACACTCTGCATTCACACAGCCACCGTCGGAGACAAATAGCCCATGAACGCGCCCTTGCCCGAACATATTCGAAAAGCCCTGGAAACCGTCACGCTGGACGACAAATACAGCCTGGACTACGGCAGCGCCTTCATGAGTGGTGTCCAAGCGCTGGTCAAGCTGCCCATGCTTCAGCGTTTGCGCGACCAGTTGGCGGGTAAAAACACAGCAGGTTTTGTCAGCGGGTACAGGGGCTCGCCATTGGGCGGATATGACCAGGCGCTTTGGAAGGCTGAAAAATACCTGAAGGCGCAGCACATTGTGTTTCAGCCGGGTGTGAACGAAGAACTTGCCGCGACCGCCTTGTGGGGCACCCAGCAGCTGGGCTTTGCACCGCCTGGCACCAACAAGTTTGACGGGGTTTTTGGCATTTGGTATGGCAAAGGCCCTGGGGTCGATCGCTGTTCTGACGTGTTCAAGCATGCCAACATGGCGGGTACGACCGAGTTTGGCGGCGTAATCGCCGTGGCCGGCGATGACCACATCAGCAAAAGCTCCACGGCGGCGCATCAAAGTGACCACATTTTCAAGGCCTGCGGTACTCCGGTGTTCTTCCCGGCAGGCGTGCAGGACATTCTGGATTTGGGCGTTCACGCGTTCGCCATGAGCCGGTTTTCCGGGGTCTGGGCGGGCATGAAGACGATTCAGGAAATCGTCGAATCATCTGCAACGGCAATGATTGACCCCGAACGGGTCAATATCAAAATTCCGACCGACTTTGTTATGCCCGCTGGCGGTATTCACATCCGCTGGCCCGATGCCGCATTGGATCAGGAAGCACGGCTGTTTGATTACAAATGGTATGCCGCACTGGCCTACATCCGCGCCAACCGGCTGAACTACAACGTCATCGAAGGCAAAAATGACCGCTTTGGCCTGATTGCCAGTGGCAAGGCCTATAACGACACGCGCCAAGCCTTGATTGATTTGGGTCTGGATGACCTTACCTGCCAACGTGTCGGCATCCGCCTGCACAAAGTCAGTGTGGTGTGGCCGCTCGAAGCGCAGCTCACCCGCGAATTCGCCACTGGCCTCAAGGAAATCATGGTGGTTGAAGAGAAGCGCCAAGTCATTGAGTACCAGCTCAAGGAAGAGCTGTACAACTGGCGGGCTGATGTGCGCCCGGTGGTGGTGGGCAAGTTCAATGAAGCCGAGGGTGGCGAATGGTCCATGCCCAACCCGCTGCCCAACCGCTTGCTGCGCGCCAATGCCGACCTGTCCCCAGCCTTGATCGCCCGCGCCATCGCATTGCGCCTGAAAAAGCTGGGGGTAGATGCAGATATCTGTGCACGAATGGACGCGCACCTGGCCATACTGGATGCCAAAGAGTCGTCCATGCAGGCGTTGGAGATCAGCGGGCTAAAAGGTGCAGACCGGCAACCCTGGTTTTGTTCCGGCTGCCCGCACAACACCTCAACCAAGGTGCCAGAGGGCTCGCGCGCCATGGCCGGCATTGGTTGCCATTTCATGGCAATATGGATGGATCGCAGCACCAGCGGTTTTACCCAAATGGGTGGTGAAGGCGTGCCATGGGTCGGGCAACAGCCCTTCAGCCACGACCAGCACATTTTTGCCAATTTGGGCGATGGAACCTACTTTCACAGTGGGCTGCTGGCGGTGCGCCAGTCCATCGCTGCGGGCGTGAACATCACCTACAAGATCTTGTACAACGACGCCGTTGCAATGACCGGCGGACAGCAGGTGGGTGAGCGGCCGGAAGGTCATTCCGTGGTGCAAATCGCCATGTCCATGCGGGCCGAAGGAGCCGCCAAGATCGTGGTTGTCACCGATGAGCCAGAAAAATACGACGGTGTGGCGCTGGCCGAAGGCGTAACGGTGCGGCATCGTGAAGCGCTGGACTCCACGCAAAAAGAGCTGCGCATGATCAAGGGTTGTACGGTCATCATTTATGACCAAACCTGTGCCACCGAAAAGCGTCGGCGCCGCAAACGCGGCACGATGGTAGACCCGGCCAAACGGGTGGTCATTAACGAGTTGGTATGTGAAGGTTGTGGTGATTGCGGCGTGCAAAGCAACTGCCTGAGCGTAGAGCCGCTCGAAACCGAGTTTGGCCGCAAACGGCAAATTAACCAAAGCACCTGCAACAAAGATATCTCCTGTGTGAAAGGGTTTTGCCCCAGCTTTGTCACGGTTGAGGGGGGTCAACTCAAGAAAGCAAAGCCAAGTGACACCGGTCAGACAACGGCCGTGCCGTCACCGTTCAGCTTGGGTGACATACCGGCACCCATCATGGCCAAACCTTTTGATGGACAAGCCTGGGGCATGGTGGTTTGTGGTGTGGGTGGCACAGGTGTCATCACGATTGGTCAATTGCTCGGCGTGGCGGCTCACATTGAAGGCAAAGGCATCGTTACCCAAGATGCGGGTGGTTTGGCGCAAAAAGGCGGCGCTACCTGGAGTTATATCCTCATCGGTGAGCGCCAGGAAGATATTCGCACCACGCGGGTCGGCACAGCGGGTGCTGATTTGCTGATCGGCTGTGACCCTATCGTTTCGGTTGCCAAAGAAACCTTGCTTCGCCTTCGCCCGGGCCGCACCCACGTTGCCATCAACTCCAGCAGCACACCCACCGCTGCATTTGTAAAAGATGGCAATTGGCAAAACCCGTCAGACGAGTGCGTGGCAGAAGTGACGCAACTGGTTGGCAAAGATTTTGTCGCAGCATTTGATGCCAATGGCGCCGCCGTAACTTTGATGGGAGACAGCATCTACACCAACCCGCTGATGATGGGCTACGCATGGCAAAAGGGCTGGATTCCCTTGGAGAAAGCGTCGTTGATGCGCGCCATTGAGCTGAACGGCGTCGCCGTTCAGCAGAATAAAGAAGCTTTCGAATGGGGATGCCGCGCGGCACATAACGCGCAAGAGGTACAACGGTTCGTCAACCCTGGCCAGGTCATTGCGTTCAAACCGCGCGAACCATTGGATTCCATCATCGAGCGGCGGGTAGCATTTTTAACTGCCTATCAACATGCAGCATACGCCCAGACTTATCGAGCGCTGGTTCAAAAAGTGCGGGTGGCGGAAGAGCCTCTGGGCATCAAACATTTGCCACTCACAGAAGGTGTTGCACGGTATTTGTTCAAGCTGATGGCCTACAAAGATGAATATGAAGTCGCCCGGCTGCACAGCGACAGCACGTTCTTGAAGCGAATTGACACCCTTTTTGAAGGTGATTTCAAAGTCAATTACCACTTGGCTCCGCCGCTGATCGCAAAGCGAAATGACAAAGGCGAACTGCAAAAAACCAAATTTGGCCCCGCCATGTTGACCGGCTTCAAGGTATTGGCGCGTCTGAAGGGCTTGCGTGGCACAGTCTGGGACTTGTTTGGAAAAACAGAAGAGCGGCGAGAGGAACGCGCCTTGATCGGTGAATACACTAATCTGCTGACAGAAATATTGCCTTCCTTGAGCGCTGGCAACTATGGTTTGGCCGTTGAAATGGCTCGGCTGCCAGATATGATCAAGGGGTATGGCCACGTCAAAGCCCGCAACTTGATAGCCGCCCGGATCCGCTGGAAATCGTTGCTGGAGCAATGGCGGGCATACCCTTCAGATAAGGGCATCAAGGCCCTTGCTGCTTGAAATTCAGTCTCAATTTCGGCTTCGCAAATTACCCGAAAAGGCCGAGTATCCTGGGGTGAAGAGCCCTTGGTTTTAGGTGTATCAGCCCCTTACAATAGGCGGCTACGTACGCGCCGCGACTTCAGTCGTCTGTGCTGAAATTCATCGTCCTATTTTCTGGAGTTTCCCTGTGTTTATTTCCTCTGCTTTCGCCCAAGCCGCCCCTGCAGCCGCAACCGGTGGCGACATGCAATCGTCACTCATGAGCATGTTGCCGCTGGTTTTGATGTTTGTCGTGCTTTATTTTGTGATGATCCGCCCCCAGATGAAGAAGCAAAAGGAGCATCGCAGCATGATTGATGCTCTGGCCAAAGGGGATGAAATCGTGTCTGCGGGTGGTGTTTTGGGCAAAGTCGTCAAACTGGGTGATTCCTACATTGGCCTAGAAGTGGCGGCTGGGGTTGAAGTGCAGATCCAACGCTCAGCTGTGGTTCAGGTGTTGCCCAAGGGAACCATGAAGTAGTCCAAGGCGGTTGCAAAAAGCTTGTCGCTGACAACAGTTGTTGCTAATTAGGGTTTGGGTTTTGCCACGATGAATCGTTACTCAGTCTGGAAATATGTTGTGATCGCAGTCGCCTTGCTGGTGGGCGCTCTGTATACCTTGCCCAACTTCTTTGGTGAATCACCAGCGGTTCAAATCTCTGCCGCCAAGTCGTCGGTCAAGGTGGATACGGCTGCGTTGGCCAAAGTTGAGGACGCACTTAAAGCCGCTGGTTCACCTGCCCAGGTCGTATCGCTTGAAGGTGCTTCGATCAAAGCCCGGTTTGACACAACTGATGTCCAACTGAAAGCCAAAGACGCTATTCAAAAAGCCCTGAACCCCGATCCGGCGAACGCAGGCTACGTGGTTGCCCTGAATCTTTTGTCCCGCTCTCCGGCGTGGTTGTCCAGCCTGAATGCTGCGCCTATGTATCTGGGCCTCGATTTGCGCGGCGGCGTGCACTTCATGTTGCAGGTGGACATGCAGGCGGCACTCACCAAAAAAATCGAATCCTTGACAGGTGATTTGCGGGCCGCTCTGCGCGAAAAAAATGTACGCCACAGCGGAATCAGCCGGGATGGCCAACGCATCGATATTCGGTTTCGAGACGCGCCAACGCTGGAATCCGCCAAGAAGGTTTTTGCCGATCAATTCCCCGATCTGGAATTGGTTGAAACCAGAGCAGATGACACTAGCGGAACCGACGTGAAACTCAGCGCCACCATCAAGCCGGTGGCTGCGCGCATTGTGCAAGAGCAAGCGCTCAAGCAAAACATCACCACATTGCATAACCGTATCAACGAACTTGGTGTGGCGGAGCCGGTGATTCAGCAACAAGGCCTGGATCGAATTGTGGTTCAGCTTCCTGGTGTTCAAGACACCGCAAAGGCCAAGGACATTTTGGGGCGAACGGCAACGCTTGAAGTCCGGATGGTTGACGAATCTGGCGAGGCCCGAGCGGCAGAAAACGGGGGCGGGCCAGTACCTTTTGGCGCTGAA
This sequence comes from Rhodoferax sp., assembly GCA_031418135.1. Classification (GTDB taxonomy): domain Bacteria; phylum Pseudomonadota; class Gammaproteobacteria; order Burkholderiales; family Burkholderiaceae_C; genus JANYCG01. Next base: position 10,829 of record JANOWY010000414.1, read on the forward strand.
CGTTTTCTGGAGCGCAATGGGCAGCCTCTGGTGGTCAAAAAGCAGGTCGTTCTGACGGGCGAAAACCTGACGGACGCGCAACCGGGCTTTGATGGTCAAACGCAGGAGCCTGCCGTTCACTTGACGCTGGATGCCAAAGGGTCCCGCATTTTCCGTGACGTCACGCGCGAAAGTGTTGGCAAACGCATGGCGATCTTGTTGTTTGAAAAAGGCAAGGGCGAAGTCGTCACTGCGCCCGTGATCCGGGGCGAAATCGGCGGCGGCCGCGTGCAGATTTCCGGTCGGATGACTTCCACCGAAGCCGCCGATACCGCGTTGCTTCTGCGTGCCGGATCTCTGGCTGCGCCCATGGAAATCATCGAGGAACGCACCATTGGTCCATCCTTGGGTGCCGAAAACATCGCCAAAGGATTCAACAGCGTCACGTGGGGTTTTGTGGCGGTTGCCATTTTCATGTGTCTCTACTACATGTTATTTGGCGTGATTTCCAGCGTCGCTTTGGCGGTCAACCTGCTCCTGCTCGTCGCCGTGTTGTCGATGATGCAGGCGACGCTTACCTTGCCTGGCATGGCTGCCATGGCGCTCGTGCTGGGTATGGCCATTGATGCCAACGTGCTCATCAACGAGCGCGTGCGCGAAGAGTTGCGCAATGGAGCGTCGCCCCAAGCTGCCATACATGCAGGTTATGACCGCGCCTGGGCCACCATTCTGGATTCCAACGTAACAACCCTGATCGCAGGTCTGGCTCTGTTGGCTTTTGGTTCAGGGCCCGTGCGCGGGTTTGCGGTTGTGCATTGCTTGGGCATTTTGACCAGCATGTTTTCGGGCGTGTTTTTCTCGCGGGGTCTGGTCAATCTTTGGTATGGTCGTCAAAAGAAGCTGAAGTCCGTGTCCATCGGCACCGTTTGGAAGCCTGATACCGAGAATGTGGTGGACGCGCCTGTCGCGGCAAGTGGTGCGGTCAAGGTGAATTAACGCGGCAATTTGAGGGTTTAGACATGGAATTTTTCAAGATCCGCCGCGACATACCGTTCATGCGGCATGCGCTGGCGTTCAACCTGGTTTCATTGATTACTTTTTTGCTGGCCGTATTTTTTCTGTTTTCGCGCGGACTCCATTTGTCGGTGGAGTTCACCGGAGGCACGCTGATGGAGGTGAACTACACCCAGGCACCTGATCTGAATGCGGTTCGAAAGGCCGTTGGCTCACTTGGTTTTCAGGATGTCCAGGTGCAAAATTTTGGCACGTCGCGCGACGTGCTGATTCGCATGCCGGCCGTCAAAGGGCAAAGCTCTGCCCAACAAAGCGACAAAGTGCTGGTTGCCTTGAAGGTTGCGGATCCCACGGCAAACCTGCGGCGCACTGAATTTGTCGGACCACAAGTTGGCGACGAACTTGCGACAGATGGATTGAAGGCGCTGGCGTTTGTCGTCGTGGGCATCATGCTTTACCTGGCGGTCAGGTTCGAGTGGAAGTTTGCAGTAGCGGCCATCATTGCCAATTTGCACGACGTGATCATCATTTTGGGGTTTTTCGCATTTTTCCAGTGGGAATTTTCGCTGCCAGTGCTGGCTGCTGTATTGGCTGTTTTGGGCTATTCGGTGAACGAATCGGTGGTTATTTTTGACCGTATCCGCGAGAATTTCCGGCGGTACCGCAAGATGGAAACCGTTGAGATCATCGACAATGCCATTACGTCCACTATCAGCCGCACTATCATTACCCATGGCAGTACCCAGCTCATGGTTTTGTCAATGCTGCTGTTTGGCGGTGCCACGTTGCACTACTTTGCGCTGGCTCTCACGATCGGCATTCTTTTCGGCATTTACTCATCTGTCTTCGTAGCGGCAGCGATTGCCATGTGGCTGGGCATCAAACGCGAAGACTTGATCAAAGGTGTTGCGGCGAAGAAAGACCTGGATCCAAGCGACCCCAATGCGGGCGCCACCGTTTGAAGCCACTGGATTAAATTGCGCATAATTGCAAACATGGCCAGCCAACCGTCCATTTCGAGAAACCAGGTCGCCGCAGAAGCACGCAAGCGCTTTATGACCGAAATCGGCAGGACGATGGTAGACGTCACCACAGCTTGCCAAGAGCACTTGACGTCGCTTTTGAACGAGTCTGTCAGGGCCAGGGAGGCCCAAACCCGGCGAGATGCGTGGACTTTTTATCAAAAAGCGCGTGGCCCTTGGCTGGATGGCACGGTTAAAGGCTGGCAAAAGGCGCTGTTGCCGCCAACTGCTTCAACTAAACTGGACTTGACAGCTGAGACATTCCAGTTGGTAGGGACCGATGTGGTGGACAACAAGATTTTGGTTTCGCGTCTGGCGCGTGCAGCACAAGACAAGTTGTCGGGCCAAATCGACGATTTGAAAATCCGGATGCGCGCACTTGAAGGCCATGCGGAGTTTCAGGATCATGATATTTTTCGGCCTGAGGTAGTGTTGCTGCAAGTAGTGGAGCAGTGGTCAAAAGCGGGAATGCAACGAGACGCGTGGCCGTTGGTACATGACATTGTTCAGCGGTTGATGACAGACCGGATGTTGCTTGCTTTCACTCAGGTCAACGAGTTCTTGATCAAACAAGGCGTCATGCCAACGATTGAACTCAAAGACCGCGTCAAGAAAATCAACAGCGCAGAATCACCACAAGCACCACGCCCGGTTTTCAGGCCATCGGCGCACCCCGAGGAGCAAAACTCACGTTTCGGCATCGATTCCACCGGTGAATATGCGGCCCCGTCGCCGCCTTCAGCGCGCGGCAGTTATGGAAACCCTTCGCCGCAAGGCCGGTCGCCACAAGGGTATCCCCAGCAGCCGCAGCAAAATGCGCAACCGGGGCAGGCACATCCCCAGCAAGGCCAGTCGTACCCTCAGCAGGGCCAGCCGTACCCGCAGCAAGGCCAGCAATACCCGCAGCAGGGCCAGCAATACCCACAAAATAATCCCGGTTCGGGCCCACAAGGGCATGGTCCAAACCAAACCGGTGGGCAGGCCCCTTTTGGTGGGCGGCTGGATTGGGGCGGCGGCGCAAACCAGCCCCAAGGGGGTGCCCCCGCGCGCCGCGCGCCGGGAGGCGGGAGCGCTGGCGACCAGGCCGATACGATTCGTTCCGATGCTTATCGCAGTTCAGGGCCTCAAGGGGTGTCGGGCCGAGGCCATTTGCCGGGGCAATCACAAGCGCCCGGGCAACGTGGTGCAAGCGATGGTCGGCAGGGCCCTCAAGGTTCGTCCGACTATTCACAAGCGCCGCAGGGCCAACAAGAGCCCCATCAGATGTCGGCCCAGCAAGCTGCTCGGCATCAGGAGGCCTACGAAGGTGCACACGAAGAGACCCGCATGCTAACCGCGACCACGCCTTTGGCCCGTGCGCGCAGCCGCGCTCAGGGCGTGATGGGTCAACTCAAGCGGCTTCTGGTGGGTCGCTTGGGGCCTGAGGCCGAAGCAGGGTCAACCGATTACTACCGGCCTTCCCCGCGCCTGGCGGAAGCCATCGCGGTGCGCCCATCGGTTGATCGGCGTGGTGCCGATTATGGTGATGGCGGCACGGTGGTCGATGAATACACGCCTGCAGGAGTGGCGCGTGTTGCGGGCCGCCTGCGCGAAGAAACCAACGAGCTCAAGAAAAAAGCCGAGACCAAAAACGAAAAGGCCACCATTGAAATTGTTGCCTTGATGTTCCAGGCCATTTTGCAAGAAGACCGTATTCCGCCTGGCATTCGGGTCTGGTTTGCCCGGCTTCAAATGCCGGTTTTGCGGGTTGCACTTGAAGAGCCTGATTTTTTTGGTACCTTGAACCATCCGGCCCGCCAACTGATCGATCGCATGGGGTCAGTCGTTATGGGGTTTGATGCCAGTGGTGTGCATGGAAACGCCATGGAGGTGGAAGTCAAGCGAATTGTTCAGGTGATCGAGCAGTACCCCGAAACCGGGAAACGCGTGTACCAGCTGGTGTACGAGGAATTCCAGAAATTTTTGGCCAAGTTCCTGACTGAAAAAGGGGTGGCGCAGAAAGTGGTGAGTGTGGCGCAACAAGTTGAGCAAAAAGAGACGCTCACCATCCAGTACACCATTGAGATGCGCAACATGCTCAAAGACATTGCTGCGCCAGAGGAAATACGTGAGTTTCTTTTCAAAGTATGGGCTGAAGTGCTTGCGGTGGCGGCCATACGAAAAGGACCGCAAAACGCCGAAACGCTGGATTTGAAAAAATGCTCGTCAGAACTCGTGTGGTCGGCAAGTGCCAAACCGAACCGGGCTGACCGTGCCAAGGTCATTGCAGAGTTGCCCAAGCTGCTACAGCGACTACGTGCCGGCATGACGCTCTTGGGCCTGGCACCCACCGTGCAGGATGGCCACATCAAAAAGGTGAGCGACACATTGGCAGATGCGTTCATGTCCAAGACCAAGGTTGTGCCACAGGAGCAAATCGAGGTAATGGCCAAGCGGCTTGAGAATCTGGAGGACTTCATTTCTGAAGATGGCATGGGCGATTTGCCGCTGGACGCGGAAAGTATTGAGCTGATGCTGGGCATTGACCCGGCCACCATTGATGTCATTGCTGACGGTGGCTCCAAACCCAATAATGCGATGGTTGCCTGGGCCAACGAGTTGCAAGTTGGGGCCTGGTTCACTCTGGACCACAACAGCCGGGTGACACGGGTCCAGTTTGCCTGGCGCAGCGAGCGCCGTCACCTGAATTTATTTGCCAGTGTCGACGGCCATACCTATCTGATCCAGGCCGGTCGTTTGGCTGCGTACCTACAAGCCGGTCTTTTGTTGCCTCAGGAAGAAGAGACGCTTACAGTGCGTGCTACCCGTGACGCGCTGGCCAAACTGGAAGCCAATCCCGAGCGTTTGCTGGGTTAGTTGTCATCAAGCCAGCCCGACGCGCTGAAACAGGCCGCCTGGCAATCGCGCCACAGAGCCTTCCAGTTCCAGTTCCATCAAGCGGGCGAGCAACAGGGCCGTATCCATCCCGGTTCTGGCCTGTAATGCGTCCAAGCTGACCGGGTCATATCCCAAAGCGAGCATCAACGCATCTTTTGCAGCCGCAGGGGGTGTGACCGGTGTGTTGCTTTTGCCCGTATCGCTTTGAAAGCCTGCTGAAAAAGACAGGGGCAACTTGAGCTCGTCCAGAATATCCTGAACGGTTTCCACCAATTTGGCCCCCTGGCGGATCAGCTCGTGGCACCCGCGGACATGCACTGAATGAATCGAACCCGGTATGGCAAAAACCTCTTTGCCCTGTTCAGCAGCCAAGCGCGCCGTGATGAGCGAGCCGGATTTAAGCGCAGCCTCCACCACCAGAGTGCCGTGGGAAAGGGCGGAAATAATTCGATTGCGTCGCGGAAAATTGGCGGCAAGTGGTGGCGTACCCAATGGGTACTCACTCAGCAACATGCCGTGTCGGGCAATGGCGTGGGCCAGGGCGTGATGCCGTTTGGGGTAAACCGTATCCAGCCCAGTACCGACTACCGCAATTGTTGCAGGCTGTTGGTTGGTTGGGCCTGTTTCGCCACCACCCGCGCCATCTTCTAAGCCGTCCAGCGCTCCTTGGTGGGCGGCACCGTCAATACCCAATGCCAATCCGGAAACGACGGTCAGACCAGCCCGGTACAAAGCCTTGGCGAAGTGGCGGGCGTTTTCGAGGCCTTGAACGGTGGCATTTCGGCTGCCCACGATGGCCAGCGCATGCAGGGCATTCAGGTCTCCGTCACCCACGGCATACAACAAAAGTGGCGGGTCAGAAATATTCAGCAATGACGCCGGATAGTTGCTGTCGCCCAACGTGAACAAACGGCGTTGCAGGGGAGGGGCCGAGCCACTCACCGGGCTCGCCGGGTTGACCAGTGTGCCATCGACTGCATTCAGCCATTGCCAGGTTTTGTCAAGTTGTGCGGTAAACCCTTGTGGTTCGGTCAACAGCAGCCTGGCGGTTTGCGCCGAAACCAGCTGCCCCAACACTCGCTCCGACTGCGCGAAAATGTGTTGGGGCAAGCCAAACGCGGCCAGCAGCTTCCGGGCAGTTTCGTTGCCAACAGTGGGTGTTAGCGAGAGGCGTAGCCAGCCCGCGAGTTCATCGCGCTCCATGCAAAAACCGGTCTCAGCCCAAGGCCTGCCAATGGGGATTTATCGAGGATTCACCAACCGGTCACCCACCTTTACCCCGTCGGTGATGTCCAGAATCAGGGCGTAAGAAACCCGGTCAAAGGTGCGGAACACCATGGCCAGGCCATTGCGTTCATTGGGCAGTGTGATGGGTTCTTTGGCTTCGGTCGTCTTGTCGATCAACTGTTCACCATTTTTGAGAATGGCCAAAACGTGGCCACTTTCCATGCCGTCTCTGCTGCCGCGGCTGATGGCCACCACTTGGTTTTGCGCAGCATTGGCTACACCGCTTCCATAGACGGAAATGATGCGCGCTTCAATGGGTGTACTTGGTGCGCGGGGCATGTAAGTCGTCAGTACCCGTTCGGGTTCGGGCAACAAACGGTCACCTACTCGCATCTCTTCTTTGGAGATAACGATGTCGATGGTGGCGGGGTTTATTTCAACACTCACCTTGCCTTCTTTGTTGGTGGTTTGTGTGCGCGATTCGCCCTTCACGACTTCTGCTTTGCCGACGTACTGCGCTTCATAACCCAAAATTTCGCCAGACACCGGGTCTTTGAGGGGGGTTGCATTGCGAAACACCCGGAAATCGTTCAAACGCTTCACGTTGCCCAGGCCCACGGGTTGTTCGGCCGGGCCACGCACATAAGCGCGGTCTCCCTTGCTCAAGAGCACGCGGCCCTCTTGCGCTGCCACGATGCGGGGGGCATTGGCAAACCCGGTCTCGTCGATGACCAACGGCTCGGCCAAAAACGGCTCTATAGCCTGCGAGCGCAAAGTGGGGATGACTTCATCGGCCAGGCTTTGGCTGCGGGTGCGCGGTGACACGCGCACCGTCTGAATGCCGGCGTTGTCAGCGGCAGCTGCCTGGCCCATGCGAAGGCGCGCGCGGCCACCACTTTTGTCCAGATACAACTGCTGGCCAGGGTAAATCAAGTGCGGGTTTTTGATCTCCGCCATGTTCATGCCCCACAGCTCGGGCCAGCGCCACGGGCTTTTCAGAAACAGGCCAGAAATACCCCACAGGGTATCGCCCGACTTCACGGTGTAATTGTCGGGTGCGCTAGGGCTCAGTTCAGACAGCGCCACACCCGCTTGGGCCACCTGGGCGGCAGTTGCCCGTTGCGCAGGCGAAATGGGAAAAGTTTGCGCCCAGGCCGACGTCGCGCCCAGCACAGACACGGGTAGCAACAGGCCCAGCAGCCACCTGGAACCCCGATCGCTCCCAAGCGCATCAAAACAGGTGTGGCGCGGCGTCGGCAATTGGCTTTGAGGTTTTTTGAACATTTCCATGACCCATCCGGACATCGGCATTACGAGCATCTTGACAAATTACACACGATTCTGCGCTCAAGCCCTTGATTGAGCAACGTTTTTGGCTCTTTAGGTGCGCCCCGAGGCGCAAAAGTAGCGAAAATAACGACATCTTTGAAGAGATTCACATGGCTTTACTCACCATCCTTTGTTATCCCGACCCCAAACTACACAAAGTCGCCAAACCGGTGCCGACGGTGGATGCCCGCATCCAGGCCCTGGTGGCCGACATGTTCGAGACCATGTACGAGGCCAAAGGCATCGGCCTGGCCGCCACCCAAGTGGACCAGCATCTGCGCCTGATCGTCATCGATGTTTCCGAAGATCGCAATGAACCACTGGTGTTGATCAATCCCGAGTTGGTCTGGAAAAGTGAAGCCACCCACCTGAACGAAGAAGGCTGTTTGTCAGTGCCCGGCATTTACGACGGCGTCACGCGCCATGACGAAGTCAAGGTCAAGGCGCAAGACAAAGACGGCCAAACCCGCGAGGTAGCTGCCATAGGCCTGCTGGCGGTGTGCATCCAGCATGAGATGGACCACCTGCTGGGCAAAGTGTTTGTGGAATACCTCTCGCCCTTAAAGCGTAACCGCATCAAAACCAAAATGCTCAAAGCCAAGCGTGACGAGGAAACTTGATGAGCGCATGACCAGCGCCAAATTCCCCCAATCGCGCAACATAACGGCTCACCAGAAATAGCGAACCGCATGCCACTTCGCGTCATTTTTGCCGGTACCCCCGAGTTCGCCAGGGTCGCATTGGCTGCTATTCATAAGGCGGGCCACACGGTGCCCTTGGTGCTCACGCAACCTGACCGACCCGCTGGGCGCGGCTTGCACCTGCAGCCATCGGCCGTCAAACAGTTCGCACAGTTGCATGGCATGCCCGTTTGCCAACCCCGCAGTTTGCGGCTCGATGGAAAATATCCCGACGACGCGCGCGCAGCACACGCTGCCCTGCAAGCGGCGCAAGCCGATGTGATGGTGGTGGCCGCCTACGGCCTGATCTTGCCGCAATGGGTTTTGGATTTTCCAAGGTGCGGGTGCTTGAACATCCACGCCTCGCTGCTGCCACGCTGGCGCGGGGCGGCGCCCATTCATCGGGCGATTGAGGCGGGCGATACCCACACCGGCATCACCATCATGCAAATGGATGCCGGGCTGGATACCGGTGCCATGCTGCGCGTCGACGCGCTGGCGATTGCCCCTGACGACACTACAGCAAGCCTGCATGACCGGTTGGCCGTTTTGGGTGGCCAAGCCATTGTGCAGGCGCTGGCTGATGGCCAATTGGGCCAACTGCGTGCTACCGCCCAACCGGCCGACGGCGTGACCTACGCCGCCAAAATCGACAAATCAGAAAGCGCGATTGATTGGACGCAAGCAGCCGACGTGATTGCGCGGCGCATCCGTGCGCTTAACCCGGCACCGGGCGCCAGCAGCCAACTGAACGGTGAAACGGTGAAGATCTGGCGCGCGCATGTCGAAGGCAATGTGCATGCACAGGTACAGGCTCATGCACAGGCGCAAGGCGGCGTTCTGGGTATCGCCCCAGGCCAGGTTGTCGTTGTGTCGGGTGAAGGCATTCAGGTGGCAACCGGCGGCGGTGTATTAACCCTCATCGAACTGCAGCGCGCCGGTGGCAAGCGCCTCGCCGTGGCTGATTTCTTACGGGGTCATGCAGTACATGCAGGCATGCAATTCAACCGCGCTGCGGGGTAACATCGGGCGTTTGCACCGTGGTGTAATTGCTCAATAAATAGATTTTCACATTAATTTTTGTTGAATAAATGTACTTATTTTAAAGTTTTATGCTATGTAAATAGTATCTGTTTATCCAATCAATACGTGAACATTAATCCTAATTTTTCCTTTATAATTTAATATAATAAATAAAATGCCCTTCAAATTCATCCGTTTCTCAAACCTGTGCGCCAGCGGAGCTGTCAAAAACCAGCGGGTTTTCATCCGGGCCGACCTGAACGTACCGCAAGACGATGCCGGCCACATCACCGAAGACACCCGCATCCGCGCCTCCATCCCAGCCATCCAGATGGCGCTGGATGCCGGTGCCGCGGTCATGGTCACCTCGCATCTGGGTCGCCCCACCGAGGGCCAGTTCAAACCGGCTGATTCGCTGGCTCCGGTCGCCGAGCGCATGGCGCAACTGCTGTGCTGCCCGGTGCCTCTGGTGGCTGAATGGGTGAACGGTGTGCAAGTCGATGCAAAGCCCCTGCAACCCGGCCAGGTGGTGCTGCTGGAGAACTGCCGCCTCAACCCCGGTGAAAAAAAGAACGACGAAACACTGAGCCGCAAAATGGCCGCCCTGTGCGACATCTTTGTGCACGATGCGTTTGGCACCGCCCACCGGGCCGAAGCCAGCACCTACGGCATCGCGCAATACGCGCCCATCGCCTGCGCCGGGCCCTTGCTGGCGGCCGAGATGGATGCTATCACCAGTGCGCTGGCACACCCCAAACACCCCCTGGTGGCCATCGTGGCGGGGAGCAAGGTCTCTACCAAACTTACCATCTTGAAAAGCCTGTCAGACAAGGTCGACCAGCTCATCGTCGGTGGCGGCATCGCCAACACCTTCATGTTGGCAGCCGGTTTGAAGATTGGCAAAAGCCTGGCCGAGCCCGATCTGGTCGACCAGGCCCGCGCGGTTATCGCCAGCATGAAGGCCCGCGGCGCGGCAGTACCCATCCCTACCGATGTGGTGACCGCCAAAACCTTTGCCGCTGACGCACCCGCCACCGTGAAAGCCGCGACAGACGTGGCGGACGACGACCTCATCCTGGACATCGGTCCCCAAACCGCCGCGCTGCTGGCCACTCAGCTCAAGGCTGCGGGCACCATTGTGTGGAACGGGCCGGTCGGTGTGTTTGAGTTCCCGGCGTTTGAAAATGGCACGAAAGTGATCGCCCACGCGATTGCCGATTCTGCTGCGTTCTCCATAGCGGGCGGTGGGGATACCCTGGCCGCCATTGCCAAATACGGCATTGAGAAACAGGTGAGTTACATCAGCACCGGCGGCGGTGCGTTTCTGGAAGTGCTGGAAGGCAAAACCCTGCCCGCCTTTGAGGTGCTGGCGCGCCGGGCTGGTTGACGGGTCGCAGTCCATCTTGTCACCCTGATGTAACTTCTGCCGGTGATTTGCGCCGGATAATCGCCTGCAAACAGGAAACCACGCCATGAACCGTCCGCCCCCTAGCTCCGCATTTGCCCCCGCTGGTCCGCGCCGCGCCACCAAAATCGTCGCCACCCTCGGCCCCGCGTCAAGCGACCCGGCTTTGCTGGAGCAAATGATCCGCGCCGGCGTCAACGTGGTGCGGCTCAACTTCAGCCACGGCACGGCGCAAGACCACATCGACCGCGCCCGCCTGGTGCGTGAAGCCGCGCAACGCGCCGGCCGCGAAGTGGCCATCATGGCCGACCTGCAAGGCCCCAAAATCCGCGTTGGCAAATTCGCCGAAGGCAAAGTCTTGCTGGAAACCGGGCAAAAATTTGACCTCGACGGAGAGCGCACCACTTTGGGCGACATCAACGGTGTGGGGCTGGATTACAAAGAACTGCCGCGCGACGTAAAAGCCGGCGACGTGCTGTTGCTGAATGACGGCCTGATCGTGATGACGGTCGACCAGGTCAAGGGCGAAGTGGTCAAAACCACCGTCACCATGGGCGGTGTGTTGTCCAACAACAAGGGCATCAACAAGCAGGGCGGCGGGCTCACCGCCCCGGCCCTAACTGCCAAGGATATGGACGACATCCGCACCGCCATGGCTTTCCAGGCCGATTACGTGGCGGTCAGCTTCCCCAAAAACCGCACCGACATGGAAATGGCGCGCCAGTTGTGCAACGTGGCCGCCGCAGAGTTTCGCCACAAGCCGCACCTGATCGCCAAAATCGAACGCGCCGAGGCCATCCCCAACCTGGAAGAAATCCTGCGCGCCTCTGACTCCATCATGGTGGCGCGGGGTGATTTGGCCATTGAGGTCGGCAACGCCATCGTTCCCGCGTTGCAAAAACGCATGATCAAAATGGCCCGCGAGATGGACAAAACTGTCATCACCGCCACCCAGATGATGGAAAGCATGATCACCAACCCGGTGCCCACCCGCGCCGAGGTGAGCGACGTGGCCAACGCCGTGCTGGACGGCACCGACGCGGTGATGCTCTCCGCCGAAACCGCCGCCGGCAAATACCCGCTTGAA
>JANOWY010000415.1:0-2223 GCA_031418135.1 Rhodoferax sp.
TGGCTTTTGTGTTGTTCGAGCCCATGGGTTTGTATGGCCGCTGGCTCAAGGTGCGCGCCTATTTGCAGTTGTTCCCGTTCTACCGCAAGGGTATGTTCAAACGTCAAAAATCATTCCAAAAATCGGATCGACTGAGATGAACGACATCCTTTTATCGGCAAAAAACCTGAGCGTCCGCTTCGGCGGCGTGCTGGCCGTCAACAACGTCAGTTTTGATGTCAAAAAGGGTGAGGTCTTCACCCTGATTGGCCCCAACGGCTCGGGCAAGACAACCGTGTTCAACCTGATCAGCCGCATCTACACGCCTACCAGCGGCGAGATCAGCTACGAGGGCCTCGTGCTCACTGCCCAGCCGCCGCACAAAATCGCCTCGCTGGGCATTGCCCGCACGTTTCAAAACATCGAGCTGTTTGAAAACGCCTCTGTCTTGCACAACCTGCTGATCGGCCGGCATACCCACCGCAAGTCTGGTTTGTGGCAAGACATGTTTTTCACCGCCACCACCCGCGAGGCTGAAATCAAGGCCCGGCTCAAGGCAGAGCAGGTGATTGACCTGCTGGATTTGCAGCACCACCGTGATTCGCATGTGGCCGGGCTGCCCTACGGCGTGCGCAAGGTGGTTGAGCTGGCCCGTGCCTTGTGCGCCGAACCCAAGCTGCTGCTGCTGGACGAACCCTCCAGCGGCTTGAATGTCGAAGAAACCGACGACATGGCCTTCTGGATCGCCGACATCAAGAATGTGCTGGGCATCACGGTGTTGATGGTGGAGCACGACATGAGCCTGGTGAGCAAAGTATCGGATCGCGTGTTGGCCATGAACCAGGGCGAGGTACTGGCCATGGGCACGCCGCGCGAAGTGCAAAATGACCCGGGCGTTATCGAAGCCTATTTGGGCTCAGTGGATGATGTTTCATCGTTGCGCCGGTCTAGCGCAGATGCACAAAGTTATGGCAAGGTGGAGGCCGCCACATCATGAGCGACATGTTTTCAGACGCCAAACCGGTTCTGTCACTGCTGAATGTTGAAAGCGCCTATGGCCCGATCAAGGCCATCCGTGGTGTCAGCCTCAAGGTGCGCAAGGGTGAGATCGCCACGGTGCTGGGTTCCAACGGGGCCGGCAAAACCACCATTCTCAAAACCATCTCGGGCATCATTGACCCGCGCAAAGGGTCGATTGAGTTCAACGGCGAAAACATCACCGCGCGAGACCCGGCCTACATCGTCCAGCGGGGCTTGAGCCACGTGCCCGAAGGGCGTGAGGTGTTTGCGCTGCTGAGTGTGCGCGACAACCTGGCGATGGGTGCCTACACCCGCAAAGACCGCGACAACGTCGCCAAAGACATCGAGTTGGTCTACAGCTACTTTCCCATATTGAAGGAACGTGCTACGCAAGATGCGGGCTTGCTGTCGGGCGGGCAGCAGCAGATGTTGTCAATCTCGCGCGCCTTGATGGCCAACCCTGAATTGATTTTGCTGGATGAGCCCAGCCTGGGCCTCTCGCCCAAACTCACCAAAGAGATATTCGAGATCATTGTGCGCATCAACCGCGAGCGGGGCACGACGATTTTGCTGGTGGAGCAAAACGCCAACATGGCCTTGAACGCGTCTGACTACGGCTACGTGCTGGAAAACGGCCGCATCGTGATGGAAGACACCTGTGCCCGCCTGCGGGAGAAGGACGACATCAAGGAATTCTTCCTGGGCATGAAGGAAGAAGGCCAGCGGGCTGAACGGCGCTGGAAGAAAAAGAAGAATTGGAGATAACCTGATGATTTCGATCTGCTTAACGCAATTTTTTGACGGGCCGCCCCTAGCTCTCGAAGAGCGGCGTAGCCAAAAATTAGCCCCCTTGGGGGCAGCGCCGATACGAAGTGCGGGAGCGTGGGGGCCATATGAGTAATTTATGGACACTAACCCAAGCGCATTTCAGCGACGAAATCCTGATCCCTGGCGAGACGCTCCCCCAGATGTTCTGGAACGCCGTGGGCAAACGCGGCGACAAGGTCTGGATGCGGCAGAAAGAATTGGGCATTTGGCATAGCTGGACCTGGAACCAGGCAGCCGAAGCCATTCGCGAAATCGGCGGCGGCCTTTTGAGCCTCGGCCTGCAGCCCGGCGATTGCGCCTCGATTCTCGCCAACACCGTTGTTGAATGGGTGCTGTGTGACCTCGCCGTTTTGAGCGCAGCAGGGGTTACCAACGGCATCTACCCGACCGATGCCG
>JANOWY010000416.1:0-2076 GCA_031418135.1 Rhodoferax sp.
GCCCGTAGCGCAGGAACTGCTGCCACTCAAAGCCAAGAAAACGTCAGCACGATAGCGGCCCTCAAACATCCCGCTTAAACCAATCCTCGCGTTGGCTTCGCACCGCCAGGATGAAGACCGTGTCTAGCTGCGCCAGGTGACGGTACAGCGCGACGTAGCCGCGCGAACCTTTGCCGATGACCAGTTCTCGCTTGCCGCCTTGAACCGGACGGCCAATCAGCGGGCTGTTGGCAAGCACTTGCACGGCTTGCACGATGTGGGCGATGCGCTCGGGCGCACTGCCCACATCAAACTGCGCGATGTGGTCGAAAAAGCGGTCGAAGTCGTCAAAAACCTCTGGCACTATTTCAATGCGCGTCATTCAGGGCGGGTCAGTACACGGGCGGCGGGCTTCTTCACCGGTTCCCCGCGCGAACGGGCAGCCAAGTAGGTCTGGGTGTCTGCCCAAGGGACGGTTTTGCCAGTCGCTACAAGCTTGGCCCAGCGCTTGTCGGCCAGTGCGTTGAAGTCCCTGTCAGTTTCTACTTGGGCCAGCGTTTGGTTGATGGCATCCAAGATGAACGCGTGCGCCGTCTTGCCGGCATGCGCGGCTGCGGCGGCTATGCGGACTTTCAGCGCGTCTTCAATCCGAATGGTGGTAGTTGACATGGGGGTCTTTCAAGCGGGCGTTGCAGACATTTTCAAAATGTAGCACAAAAGTGTTTTTATAAATGCCTCGTGCTCCAACGAACTGCAAACCGTCTAAGGACGCGCGGTCATTTTCAGCTACAGCAACAGCAAACTTTCCGCTTTGGCGCCGGGTACTGCACTGAGCGCCACCCGATGGTCCAACGTGGCCAGACAGCCTTTGTGGCTCACCGCCAAAGCCAGCAAATACGCATCGGTGATCTGGTTGTGGCCCAGGATACGAGACCAATTGATGACACCCGGGGTTCGCAGTGAAAGACTGTCGGGCCAGAACGCGTGATTCAGGTCTTCGCAGATTTCCTGAAGTTTGCTGCGCACCACCTCAAACCCGACTGGGCCCAAGCGGCTGTAGCCCGGCAAATTGAGAATGCGCAGAACCCCGTTTTCCACCAAAGGGCAGGTGGCAATTTGCAGGTTTTTGCGCTGCATGAAAACCAGTGCGTTGGCATGGTGCACGTGGGCTTCGTCCATCAGGGCAACCCACACGTTCACGTCCAACAGGTAGCGCAAAGCCTATATTCCTTCTTGGTCCATCAGGTCGCGTACATGCTCTGAGGTGATGATTTCATCGCGTGCCGGCAACAGGGCATATTTGCTTTTTACCGGCGCTGTTTTTGCCGCTGGAATGACTTGTGCCCGAATGCCTTCACGGGCCAAGCGCGAGATGACCTCGCCAATTGACACATGCTCGCGCACGGCGTGGGCGCGCGCAAACCCAAACACGTCGTCGTCTAGGGAAAGTGTGGTTCGCATGGTTGGAGTTTATCAGATTTGCATCAAAGCATCATAATCGCATCAAAATAGATCAGCATCAACCACGTTCGCCACGCGCGATGAGGGTGCCCGGCAGCGCTGAACGCAAATCGATGCTGCGCAGCAAGCTTTCAAGCCGGCGCGGCTATTCGATGGGGCCAAAACTGGAAACACCACCCGAGGTGCCAGCCGCGCCGGAATCTTCGCCACTGAGCTGATCCAGCATGGCCTGCGTAATCAGGGTGATGCCTTTTTCAGTCACGTGAAACCGCGCACGATCTTCTTCAATATGGAGGCCGGCCTGAAAGCCGTCTGGCAAAACACAACGTTTGTCCACCACCACCCGCTTCAGCGTGACGTGGTGACCAATCACCACATCGGGGAGCACGACAGAATCTTCCACCAGGCTGAGGTCTCCTACCCGCACCTTGGCAAACAGGATGGATCGCCGGATGGTTGAACCACTCACAATGCAACCGCTGGAGACCAATGAATCCACCGCCATGCCGCGACGCGTATCGTCGTCAAAGACGAATTTGGCGGGCGGCAATTGTGGTTGCAAGCTGACCAATGGCCACTGGTCGTCATACAAATTGAGTTCGGGTTCGACCTTGGTGAGCTCAATATTGGCCTCCC
>JANOWY010000417.1:0-6508 GCA_031418135.1 Rhodoferax sp.
AGAATACAACGCCCACACCGACCCCAGCGGGCGTTACTTCACGTTGTACAAACGCTGGCATTTGATCGGGCTTGAAGTGGGTGTGAGTGTGGCCAGCGTGGCCCTGCGCGGTGAACCCACCGGCGTGGCCACCTGCTGGAACGCCGATGTGGTGGCCACTGCCAAACAAGACCTGAAGCCTGGCGACATGCTGGACGGCGAAGGCGGCTACACGGTGTGGGGCAAGCTGCTGCCGTCAGACACGTCAATGAAGATGGGTGGCCTGCAGGATGTGCAAAAGGGCGGTTTGCCCTTGGGCCTGGCACACCAGGTCAAGGTGGTGCGCGCCGTCAAGAAAGGCCAGAGCCTGAGCTGGGACGATGTGGCGATGGACACCACCACTGATGCCTACAAGGTCCGCCGCGAGATGGAGGGCATGTTCAAGCGGGCTTGATGCCCTGGCAAATCACCAACCGGGCCACCCGCAAGCTTGTCGCGTGGCCCCTTCACCTCCAGGTTTTAGGGTTCATTCACCCAAGTGTTTGCCCAAAAAAGTGATTTCCGTCAAATAATGTGATCTGGTGTGATGGAACACCAACCCGGGGAAGGTGCTTTTACAAAAAGCAAGGTTGAACATGAATCACCAAAGCCTGGACAACTTTTCGACACTGTTTGAGTTTCTGCCGATTGGGGCCTATCGGTCTGCGCCCGATGGCCAGCAGATTCGGGCCAATCCGGCATTGGTCAAACTGAACGGGTACAGCTCCGAAGCTGAAATGCTCGCGGGTGTGAAAGACATTGGGGTGGGGTGGTACGTCGACGCGGCACGGCGGCAGCAGTTCAAAGAACTGATGCAGCAGGATGGAAAAGTCACCCATTTCGTGTCTGAGATCTACCGGCACAAGTTGCGCGGAAAAATCTGGATCAGCGAAAACGCCCATAACGTGACGGGGCCGGACGGCGCGGTGCTCTATTACGAGGGCACCGTTGAAGACATCACGGCGCAGGTCAAAACCGTTGATGAACTGAACCACAACCTGCGGGTGCTGCGCGCCATCCAAGAGCTGGCCGGCGTAGGCGGGGTGCAGCATGACCTGGTGAACCAACGCGTCACGCTCACCGAGCAGGTCTACCGGATGCTGGATCTGGACCCGCAAGCCCATCACCCCACGCCCGAAACCCTCCTTGATTACTTCACTCCGGCTTCGCGCGAGATCATCACCGCTGCAGTGAACCGCTCCAACCAGTCGGGGGAACCCTACGATCTGGAGCTGGAAATGATCACGGCGACTGGCCGCAAGATCTGGGTTCATACCAAGAATGTGGTGGTATTTGCCAAGGGCCAAACCACCTTGCGCACGGCGCTGTTGCAAGACATCACCGAACGGAAAAAAGTGGATGCCATCATCTGGCGGCAGGCCAATTTTGACACCCTCACGGGCCTGCCCAACCGGCAAATGCTGCGGGATCGCCTGGAGCAGACCATGCTCCTGGGCAAGCGCAGCAATGCCCCGGTGGCGCTGATGTCGATTGATCTGGACAACTTCAAGGACGTCAACGACAGCCTGGGCCATGAGGCCGGCGACCGGCTGCTGGTGGAGGCCGGGCAACGCATCCAGCAGTGCGTGCGGACCACCGACACCGTTGCGCGCATGGGCGGCGACGAGTTCATGGTGGTGCTGTCGGCGCCGCCCGATGTCAGCGTACTGGGCGCGTTGGCACAGGGCATTCTGGATGCCTTGGGCAAACCCTTCAGCCTGTCGGACGAGTGGGTTTATGTGTCTGCCAGCGCCGGCATTTCGGTGTTTCCAACCGATGGGGTTGAGATTGATCTGCTGCTCAAACATGCGGACCAGGCCTTGTATGAAGCCAAGTCGGCCGGGCGCAACCGTTTCTGTTATTTCACCCCCGCGCTGCAATACGCAGCTGAAAACCGGGCGCGACTGGCCAGCGATTTGCGCGATGCCATTCCCTTGGGCCAACTGTCAGTGGTCCATCAACCCATTGTGGAGATGCGCACCGGCCGTATCTTCAAAGCGGAGGCGCTGGTGCGGTGGCATCACCCGACGCGGGGTGACATCAGCCCCGGCGTTTTCATCCCAATTGCCGAAGCCAGCCAGGTGATCCACGAGATTGGCGATTGGGTCCAGCAACAGGCCGCTACCCAGGCCTTGGCCTGGCGCAGCACCCTGGATCCGGATTTCCAGATTGCGGTGAACAAGTCACCGGCGCAGTTCCGTATCGGCAACTCATCCTTTAAAAAGACGACGGATCTGCTCAATAGCCTGGGTTTGCCCGGCAACAGCCTGGTGATCGAAATCACCGAAGGGTTGCTGATGGATACACGCGCTGACATTAACGACCAGTTGAAAGCCTTGCGAGCCATCGGCATTGAGGTGGCGCTGGATGACTTTGGCACCGGTTATTCATCCATGGCTTACCTGCAGCGCTTTGAGATTGACTACCTCAAAATGGATCAGTCTTTTGTGCGGGGCCTGACACCCGGTTCACGCGACCACGCAATTTGCAAAACCATCATCGAAATGGCCCACGCATTGGGCATGCGGGTGATCGCCGAGGGTATAGAAACCCAACTGCAGCATGATGTGCTCAAGCAAGCAGGCTGCGATTTTGCCCAGGGTTATTGGCTGGGCCGGCCGGTTGCGCCCGAGCGCTTTCCCACTTCGGGTTTTGCCAGTTAACTCTGATCAGCGCCTGGCAGCGAGCACGCCAGCTAAACCTGCTGTGCCAGCCACTCGTCTACCGTGGCCAGAAATTTTTTGACATCCAGCGGCTTGGTCAGGTAATCCACCAAACCCGATGCGCCGCCAGGCACAAAATCGCTCGGAGTGGGGTTGGCCGTGACGGCAATCACCGGCACGTATTTGGTGCGTTCGTAATTTTTTAGAATTTCCAGCACCTGGTAACCGTCCATGCCGGGCATGTTGATGTCCAGCAGAATCAGGCTGGGTTGTCGCGCCAGCGCCATTTGAATGCCCAGTCCGGGCGTAGACGCGGTGATCAGCTCAACGCCGGGGCGCTTGCGCAAAATTTGCTCAATCAGCTTGAGGTTGACCGGGTTGTCGTCGATGCATAAAACGCACTGTGCACGGCTTGCGCCATCCAACCGGGAATCCGGTGCTTCGGCATCCATCACCGGGTCGGCCACTCCGGCGCGGCTGGCGGGCAGCTCTACCCAAAAGGTGGTTCCTGCCGACACTTCGCTGATGACCCCGATACGCCCCTGCATCAACCCGACCAATTGGCGGCAAATGCTCAGGCCCATGCCTGAGCCCTCTGTCGTCGATTGGTCTCGCCCCAGCCGGATAAACCCCTGAAAAACATCCTTGATCTGGTCGGCAGGGATACCCACTCCTGTGTCGGTCACCTCGATTTTGACAAGCCCGTCGTCGCCAGACAGCAAACGCACCGCAAGTTCGCCACCTGGACGGTTGTATTGGATGGCATTGGTCATCAGGTTTAACAACACCTGCTTGAGCCGTAGCCGGTCAGCCACCACCACCAGGTGGTGGGGCGCCTCTTTGTAGAAGGTCACACCGCGCTCGGTTGCCAACCGCCGAACTTTCCGCCAGGCTTCATCAACGACTTCCGCCACGCGCAAGGGCTCCAAAGACAACGACAACTTGCCGGCTTCGATATCGGCCGATTCGAGCACCTGGTTCACCATATTCAGCAAATGCCGTCCACCTTTGGCGATTTCTTTGGCGCTGTCCTGGTGCCCCGGCGCCAGCTGCGCGTCCATCTCCAGCATTTGGGCGAAACCCAAAATGGCGTTCAACGGCGTGCGCAACTCATGGCTCATGCTGGACAGAAAATCAGATTTGGCGCGGGTGGCGCGTTCGGCCTCTTCCTTGGCCACGCGCAAGACCTCGCGCTCCGCCAACATGCCGGTGATATCGGTGAAGGCATTGAAGAGGTATTGAATTCGCCCTTCTGCATCTGCGATGGAGCCAATGCTGCTGTGCGAGGTGAATTGGCTCCCGTCCTTGCGCTGAAAAACCAGGCTGTCGCTCCATTCGCCGGTTTCCATCAGTGATTTTCTGATGTTTGCCACCGTGGCCTGGGCCGATTCTGTTGGCAGCGCATGGATGAAGTATTTGCCCAACAGCTCCTCGTTGGAATAACCCAGGGCCCGTTCGTGCGCCGGATTTTGGTACAGGCCATATCCTTTGGCATCGGCAATCACCATGCATTGGCTGCTGGCGTCGAATACGCGCCGAAACACAGCCAGTTGCTGTTCAAAGTCTTTGCGCTTGGCAATGTCTGCCACAAATGCCGTATAGGACTTTTGCTGGCCCATGACCGACTGGGTGATGGCGATTTCAACGGAGAAGGCGGTTCCGTCCTGACGCTGCGCCTGCATCTCGAACCGGGCATTCGGGCGGTTCGCCTGTGCAACCAGCAAACGCCTCAACACGGGCTGCGGCTCGCCGGGCGCTTCGGCCACCAACAGGGCGGTGTCCAAGGGCTTGCCAATCACCTCGTCCCGCGTGCGGCCAAACATCTGTTCAGCACTGGCGTTCCAGCGGGTAACCGTGCCGACTGCGTCCAGGGTGATGACTGCGTCTTGTGCGTTGTCCAGAATGCCCTGCAAATGCACCTGGGTTTCGTTCTCGCGCTGCAAGATGTTTGCAGACACAGTGCCAACCCCAAAAATGACGACCATGCCCGCCAGCAACACCAAACCGACCAGATTCTCCAAACCACCCGGCGCCAACAGTGCCGCCACAGCCGATGGCAACATCGCGGCAATGACAAAGCCCTGCATGGCTTGTTTGATTTGCGCAACCGAGAGGATCGCAACCACACACACGGCAAACAAGCTTGCAACCAGCAATACCGCGGCATTGCCCGTCGCGCTGGACAACAAAAGCGCCGGCCCCAATCCCCAGCCCAAACCGGCCAGGACTGACTGGGCGGTAAAAATCAGCTTCCACCGTTCAGCCTCCGGCCCCTGGGGAGCGGCGCGTTTAAAAAAGAAACACTCTATCAAGCCCAGCAGGTTGGTGAGCAAAATGGCAGCCACCCAAACCAGCAGCGTAGGCAATGGAAGGTAGTGTTGGTACAGGAGAGCACAAGCCACTCCGGCAGCGATGGCCAAACTGGCATTGAAGACTTTGCGCTCATACGCCAGGTAGAGCAACCGGTCATCGGCCGATCGCTGCGACGAGTGCGGCTTGGCAGGCGTTGTTGTCATGAGCGAACGGGCGTTCGGCTGGCGAAGTGCCCGGCGAAATCCACATACCAATTCAGGCACCCAGGGTTCGCCATCGCCTCTTTGTTGATCACCTTCTCCATCGGTTGGCCCAGTAGCAGCTTCTTGATCGGAAGCTCCTGCTTTTTGCCCGACAAGGTACGCGGAATCTCCGCCACCTGAAAAATATCGTTGGGCACAAAGCGTGGGGAGAGGGCGACCTTGATGGCGTTGTTGAGTTTGCCGCGCAGGGTGTCGTCAAGCGGCACGCCTTCGCGCAGCACCACAAACAGCGGCATGTAGCTTTCGCGGCCCAGGTATTCCAGGTCCACCACCATGCTGTCCAGCACTTCAGGCAGGGCTTCGACCGCGCTGTACAGCTCGCTGGTGCCCATGCGCAGGCCGTAGCGGTTGATGGTGGCATCCGAGCGGCCATAAATGATGCAACCGCCGTTGGGGTTGATCTTGAGCCAGTCGCCATGCCGCCACGGTGCGCTCAGGCCGTTTTTGCCGGGGTACATGTCGAAGTAGCTCGACAGGTATCGCTGGTGCCCTTTGTCGCCCCAGAAGTACAAGGGCATCGACGGGATGGGCCGGGTGCAGACCAGTTCTCCCACTTCGCCGATGACGGGCTCGCCCTGTTCGTCCCACGCCTCGACTGCGCAGCCGAGGATGCGGCATTGCATTTCACCGGGCACCAGGGGCAACTCGCGGTTGCCGCCGATAAACGCGCCGGCGAAGTCGGTGCCACCCGATATGTTTGCCCACCAGATGTCGCCCCCACGGTCGCCCACTTCGTGTGGCTCCCTGCCCCCCGAGGGGGCCATGCCTTGCTTGGGGCGGCCCGGCGCGGCGGCGTTGTCTTTCTGGCTGCTCACCTTGGCAAACTGCTCGCCACCCCAGCGCTGCACGTCAGCCGACAGCGGCGAGCCGGTAGTGCCCAGCGCGCGCACAGTCTTTAAGCCGGGGTACTGCGACAAATCCAGCCCGGCTTTCATGCAGTTGGCGAAGAAGGCTGCACCCGCGCCAAAGAAGGTGACACCGACTTCAGCTGCGAAGCGGTAGAGCGTGCTCCAGTCGGGTGCCAGTTTATTCCCGGCTTCGTCTACGGCGCGTCCCGCAGGGTTGCCGTCAAACGTGCAGCAGGTGGCACCGAACAGCAGGCCGTTGGTTTGCGCGTTCCACATCACCCAGCCGGTGGAGCTGTACCAATGGAAACGTTCACCCCGGTTGTTGTCAGAGTAGCTGGCCCCCAAATCGTTGTGCAGGCCCTGGCCCATCAGCGCCACGATCATCGTGCCGCCGTGGCCGTGC
>JANOWY010000418.1:0-3995 GCA_031418135.1 Rhodoferax sp.
CAAAACGGCGCGTTCCAACCCGGCCAGTTATGTGGGCGCGTGGGACAGCATCCGTGAACTCTTTGCCAACACCGCCCTGGCGCGGCAACGCAGCTACACGGCCAGCAAATTCAGCTTCAACCATGGCGATGGCCGTTGCCCGACCTGTGGCGGCTCAGGCTTTGAACACATTGAAATGCAGTTCTTGAGCGACGTTTACCTGCGTTGCCAGGATTGCGATGGCAAACGCTACCGGCCGGAGATTCTGGAGGTTTACATTGAACGCCGTTCGGCGGCAGACGCCAAAATGAGCCGCTTCAACGTGGCCGATGTGCTCAACCTCACGGTGAGTGAAGCCGCTATGGTTTTTGAGAGTGATCGTGACGTATTAAGAGCATTGCAGCCCATTGTTGATGTGGGTCTGGAATACGTGAAGCTGGGCCAGCCCGTGCCCACCTTGTCGGGCGGTGAATCACAGCGGCTCAAACTGGCCGGGTTTTTGGCCGATGCGGCCAAATCGGCCAGCGCCAGCCGCCAACCGCTGGCGCGGCGCGGCACGCTCTTCATGTTTGACGAACCCACCACCGGTCTGCATTTTGACGACATCGCCAAGCTGCTGCGGGCCATGCGCCGCCTGCAGGATGCCGGGCATTCGCTGATCGTGATCGAGCACAACCTGGACGTCATCCGCGCCAGTGACTGGCTGATTGACCTGGGCCCCGAAGGCGGCGATGCGGGCGGTCAGGTGGTGGCCGTGGGTACGCCTGATGACGTGCGGCAACACCTCACCTCTCACACCGGCAAATCACTGCGGGATTACGAACGGACCTTGGGTGTGGGCTCCCACGCGGCGCAAGAGCCTGGCTGGGCCCGCAGCAAGGTGGCGTTGCCGCGGCCCGAACTGCCGCAGGCGATACAGATCATCAACGCCAATGAGCACAACCTGAAAAACCTGAGTGTGGATATTCCGCATGGCAAATTCAGCGTCATCACGGGTGTGAGCGGGTCGGGCAAATCCACGCTGGCGTTTGACATTTTGTTCAACGAAGGCCAGCGCCGTTACCTGGAATCGCTCAACGCCTATGCCCGCAGCATTGTGCAACCCGCCGGCCGGCCCGAAGTGGATGCGGTGTACGGCATTCCGCCCACGGTGGCGATAGAGCAGCGCCTCTCGCGCGGCGGGCGCAAAAGCACGGTGGGCACCGCCACTGAAATCTGGCATTTCTTGCGCCTGTTATTTGTCAAGCTCGGAACCCAGCATTGCACCAAAGATGGCGCGGCCGTTGCGCCGCAAACCCCCGACAGCATTGCCGCCCAGTTGCTCAAAACGTTTCGTGGCCAGCATATTGGGTTGATGAGCCCCCTGGTCATCAACCGCAAAGGCGTTTACACCGAGCTGGCCGATTGGGCGCGGCCACGCGGCTTTACGCATCTGCGGGTGGACGGCAACTTTTTGCCCACCACCGGGTTCCCGCGCATTGACCGGTTCAAAGAGCACACGGTTGAATTGCCCGTGGCCAGCCTGGACGTCTTGCCGCAGAAAGAAGCGCTGCTGCGGGCGGTGCTGGCCGATGCCTTGACCCATGGCAAGGGTGTGGTTCACATTTTGAGCCATCTTGATGATTTGCGCGAGGCTATGGCCGATGGTGTGTCAACGGCATCGATTGGCCAGCTTCAGGTGTTTTCAACCAGGCGGGCCTGCCCGGTGTGCGCCACTTCTTACTCCGAGCTGGACCCGCGCCTGTTCTCTTACAACAGCAAACATGGCTGGTGCACCGAATGTGTCGGCACCGGGGTGGCCCTGACCCGCGAGCAACGCAAGGCGCTGGACGATTCACTGGGCGACGACGACAACAACAATGGCCGCGAAAAAACCTTTGCCGAGCCGGAGCTGGATGATGTGGCCAGCACAAGCTGCACCGCATGCCAGGGCAGCCGCCTGAATGCAACGGCGCGCGCGGTGAAGTTTGCCGGGCGGGGCATCGCCGATTTGGCGGCGCTCAGTGTGGGCCAACTGCGCCAGTGGGTCACCCAGCTCGTGGCGGGCGGCGGCCTGAGCCAGCGTGAGGCGGATATCGCCAAAGACCTGCTGCCGGAGATTCAAAACCGACTGGAGTTTTTGGAGCAGGTCGGGCTGGGCTACCTCACCCTGGACCGCGGCGCACCCACCCTGAGCGGCGGCGAAGCGCAGCGCATTCGGCTGGCGGCGCAGTTGGGCAGCAATCTGCAAGGGGTGTGTTACGTGCTGGACGAGCCCACCATTGGCCTGCACGCCCGCGACAACCAGATTCTGCTCGGCGCCCTGCAAAGCCTGAGCCAAAAGGGCAACACCCTGGTGGTCGTGGAGCATGACGAAGAAACCATTCGCAGCGCCGACCACATCATCGACATCGGCCCCAGCGCCGGCAAACGCGGCGGGCAACTGGTGGCGCAAGGCAATGTGGCGGATATTCAGCAGGCCAGCGATTCACAAACCGGGCGATACCTGCTGCACGCCATCCAGCACCCGGTGCAGGCTCGTCGGGCGGTGAGCAAGCAGCTATTGGGCAGCAGTTTGACAGTGTCCAAGGCCCATCTGCACAACCTGCAATCCGTCACCACGCAGATCCCGCTGCAGCGGCTGGTCGCCATCACCGGCGTCAGCGGCTCCGGCAAGTCGACTTTGGCGCGAGACGTGTTGTTGGCCAACGTGCAAACGGTTGTTCAAAAACGAAGTACCAAAGCCGGGCGCGATGCGCTGGCCGCGGGTGAAACCCTTCACTGGGTCGGTTGTGAAGCCATCGGCGGATACGAAACCGTCGATCGGGTGCTGGAAGTTGACCAAACCCCCATTGGCAAAACGCCGCGCAGTTGCCCGGCCACCTACATCGGGTTTTGGGACGTGATCCGCAAGCTGTTTGCCGAAACGCTGGAGGCCAAGGCGCGTGGCTACAGCGCCAGCCGTTTCAGCTTCAACACCGGCGACGGGCGCTGCCCCACCTGTGAAGGCCAGGGCATCCGCACCGTCGCGATGAGCTTTTTGCCCGATGTGAAGGTGTTGTGCGAAACCTGCAAGGGTGCCCGCTTTAACCCTGAAACGCTGGCTGTCACCTGGCGCGGCAAACACATTGGCGACGTGTTGCAAATGGAAGTGGATGAGGCGGTTGATTTTTTTGCCGCCATGCCTGCCATTGGTCACCCGGTGCAATTGCTCCAGGACGTTGGGCTGGGTTACCTGACGTTGGGGCAGCCCTCACCCACCTTGAGCGGTGGCGAGGCGCAACGCATCAAGCTGGTGACCGAGCTTTCCAAAGTGCGGGACGACATTACCCGCCGCGGCCAAAAACCGCCGCATACGCTGTACGTGCTGGACGAGCCCACCGTGGGCCTGCACATGGCGGATGTTGAAAAACTCATTCGCGTGTTGCACCGCTTGGTGGATGGTGGCCATAGCGTGGTGGTGATCGAGCACGATTTGGACGTGATCGCCGAAGCCGATTGGGTGATAGACCTGGGGCCAGAAGGTGGTGATGCCGGTGGCCGTGTAGTCGCTGCCTGTACACCCGAAGCGGTGGTGAAAGCACGCACGCATACGGGCGTTGCGTTGCAGGCGGTGTTGGCGCGGGCGTAGTTTGGTGCGTCGAAAATAATGGTTAAAAATAGTTTATTTATTTTGTAATTTATGTCTAATTTAAATTAATTATAATAGTATATGATATAAAATATATAGCTAATTGTGAAATTAATTAAAGAAAAATATTCTTTTTTTGTTTATATAAGTATTTTAATTTAGATAAATAGTGTTTTTCGGCGTTATTCAAGGCGCCACATTTTGCCGTGTCGACCGCTGTTGAGTCGTGTCAGGTCAAGTCAGATCAAGTCCCATCACTTTGCCGGGCGCAGCGGCACAACACCCATGGCGGCTGCGTCCGTGTCCCCCTCCGCGTTTAAAGCGCAATTCGCCTTGCGGGCACGGCGAGCGCGGTTCCGCCTTGACCTACCGCATCCGCCCTGCGTGCTGCACTGCTTTTGGGGTT
>JANOWY010000419.1:0-3801 GCA_031418135.1 Rhodoferax sp.
GTCAGGCGGTCGGCCATGGCTTGCCAGTCGGCCAGGGGCAATACGCCGCCAAAATGCGGCACCGGCACGTCGTGGCCATCCACCGCGTTGCTGGGCCGTTGGGCTTGGTAACCGGGCACCAGGTGGGCCACGATTTGATGCCCAAACAGGTTGAAATCGATCCATTCGGGGCTGCTGCGGCCCTCGGGGCAGCCCAGCACGGTGCCGTAAAAATGCCGCGAAGCCGCCAGATCATGCACCGGAAAGGCCAAATGAAACGGCGGCAACTCGGCCCCGCCGTTGTTCACCGAAGGCACAAACGAGGTTTGCGAGACGGGGTTCTGCGGGTTTGCCGCGGTAGTCGATGCATCCATACAGCGCCTGCTTGTTGAGGTGTAAAAAGTAAAGTGACCGATTAAAAAGGAATGTCGTCGTCCATGTCGTCAAAACCGCTGCTGGCTTTGGCTGGCGCTGCGGCTTTGGGGGCCTGGGGTGTCGGACGCGAAGCGGGCGCAGGGCGCGAATAACCGCCACTATTGCCACCACCACTGGCACCGCCACCCATGCCACCTTCTTCGTCGTGCGACGGCCCGCCTTGGCCCTGGCGGCTACCCAACATCTGCATTTGGTCGGCGCGGATCTCGGTGGTGTATTTGTCTACACCGTCTTTGTCGGTCCACTTGCGGGTGCGCAGGCTGCCTTCTACATAAACTTGCGAGCCCTTGCGCAGGTACTGCTCCACAATTTCGGCCAAACGCCCATTAAAAACCACCCGATGCCATTCGGTCGCTTCGCGCATTTCGCTGGTTTGTTTGTCTTTCCACTTGTCGGTGGTGGCGATGGTGACGTTGGCGACACGGTCGCCACTGGGGAACGAGCGAACCTCGGGGTCTTTGCCCAGGTTGCCGACGATGATGACTTTGTTGACGGATGCCATAGTGATTTCCTTGTGAATTCCTGGATTTATTCCATTTCCAAATCATTGCTGTAGGTCGTTGCGCCTCCTACAGCAATGATTTGGAAACGGAATGGGAAAAAATTCCAAAAACTTGCTGATTGCAAAGCCCGTCAGCAAACGGGCTTGCGGCACAGATTATGCGGTTAGTTGGGGCCGGGCTGATAAATGCTGCCAAATTTGTCAGGACTGCCGATAATCTAGGGTTGCCCTTCAAAAAAAGCCCCTCGCCGTGAATTCAGAGACCGACAGCGCCTACCTGGCCAATGCCTTGCGCCAGCAAACCATCAGCATCCGGGGCGCACGCACCCACAACCTGAAGAATATCGACCTGGACATCCCGCGCAACCAGCTGGTGGTCATCACCGGCCTGAGCGGATCGGGCAAATCCTCGCTGGCGTTTGACACGCTCTATGCCGAGGGGCAACGGCGCTATGTGGAAAGCCTTTCCACCTACGCGCGCCAGTTTTTGCAGCTGATGGACAAACCCGATGTGGACGTGATTGAAGGCCTCTCGCCGGCTATCTCGATCGAGCAAAAAGCCACCAGCCACAACCCGCGCTCCACCGTGGGAACGGTCACTGAAATCCACGATTACCTGCGCCTGCTGTTCGCCCGCGCTGGCACACCGTTTTGCCCGGAACATGATTTGCCTTTGCAGGCGCAGACCGTCAGCCAAATGGTGGACGCGGTGCTGGCCCTGCCGCAAGACACCCGGCTGATGATCATCGCGCCGCTGGCGCGTGAGAAAAAAGGCGAATTTCTGGATGTGTTTGCCGACATGCAGGCGCGCGGCTATGTGCGTTTTCGGGTCGATGGCGAGCTGCTCGAATTCGACAATCTGCCCAAACTCAAAAAAACCGAAAAACACGATATCGATGTGGTGGTAGACCGCCTCAAGGTGCGCGACGACATGAAGCAGCGCCTGACCGAGAGCTTCGAAGCCGCGTTGAAAATCGCCGATGGCCGAGCCATTGCGATAGAGGCCGGTACGGCTGACAAAGCCCAGGTTGAGCACCTCTTCAATGCCAAATTTGCCTGCCCCATCTGCAGTTACTCCATTCAGGAGCTGGAACCCCGCCTGTTCTCCTTCAACTCGCCGGTGGGTGCTTGCCCCAGCTGCGACGGCCTGGGTCAACAAGACTTTTTTGACGAAGCCCGCGTCGTCGCTTTTCCCTCACTCAGCCTGGCCAGCGGCGCCATCAAAGGCTGGGACCGGCGCAACGGGTATTACTTTGCCATGCTGGAAAGCCTGGCCAAACACTACAAGTTTGATCTGGACAAACCCTTTGAATCACTCGCAGCCGCGATCCAAAGCGCCATTCTGCACGGCTCGGGTGAGGAAGAGATCAAGTTCAGCTACGTAATGGATTCGGGCGCACAACAGGGCCGCAAAATCACCCGCCGCCACCCGTTTGAGGGCATCTTGCCCAATATGCAGCGGCGCTACCGCGAGACCGATTCAGCCCTGGTGCGCGAAGACCTGGCGCGTTACCGCAGCACCCAGCCCTGCCAAGATTGCGGCGGATCCCGCCTTCGCCGGGAAGCGCGGTGGGTAAAGCTAGTGGGCGATTCTGTTCATCGAACCATTTTTGACATCAGCCACATCACCTTGCGGGAGAGTTTTGACTATTTCAACAGCCTGCACATCCCTGGCGCCAAAGGCGATATCGCTGCCAAGGTGATTCGTGAAATCGGCCTGCGCCTGAAGTTCCTGAACGATGTGGGCCTGAACTACCTGAGCCTGGACCGCAGCGCCGAAACCCTGAGCGGCGGCGAATCGCAACGCATCCGCCTGGCGTCACAAATCGGCTCGGGCCTCACCGGCGTGATGTACGTGCTGGACGAACCCAGCATCGGCCTGCACCAGCGCGACAACGACCGGCTGATCAGCACCCTGAAACACCTGCGCGACATCGGCAACAGCGTGATTGTGGTGGAGCACGACGAAGACATGATCCGCGCCGCCGACCACGTGATAGACATGGGCCCTGGTGCGGGCGTACACGGCGGGCGCGTGATGGCGCAAGGCACGTTTGATGAAGTGAAGAACACGCCCGCTTCACTGACAGGCCAATACCTGTCCCATGCGCTGGAAATCAGCGTACCCAAACGCCGGGCCAAATGGCAGCCCACCCTCATCTCTGACGCGCCGCCCGAAAAGTTCAAGTCAAAATTTCCGCTCAGCCCGGCAGGTGAGCGCCGCGCCGCCCGCGAAGCCGCGCACCTGCTCACCCAGGGCAGCATGCAGGCGCTGCGGGTGATTGGCGCCACCGGCAACAACCTGAAAAACGTCAGTGTGGAGGTGCCGGTGGGCCTGTTCACCTGCGTGACCGGGGTTTCGGGTTCCGGCAAATCGACCCTAGTGAACGACACCTTGTACGCCGCCGTCGCCCGCACCCTGTACCGCGCCCACGAAGAGCCGGCTGCGCATGAAGCCATCGAAGGCATTGAACATTTCGACAAAGTCATCAGCGTCGACCAATCCCCCATTGGCCGCACACCGCGCAGCAACCCGGCCACTTACACCGGCCTGTTCACCCCCATTCGCGAGCTGATGGCCGAAGTGCCGATGGCCCGCGAACGCGGTTATGGCCCAGGGCGTTTCAGCTTCAACGTGGCCGGGGGCCGCTGCGAAGCCTGCCAGGGCGACGGCGTGAAACGGGTCGAGATGCACTTTTTGCCCGACGTTTATGTACCCTGCGACGTATGCCACGGCATGCGCTACAACCGCGAAACGCTGGAGGTGCAGTACAAAGGCAAAAACATCGCGCAACTGCTGGACATGACGGTGGAGACCGCGTACGAATTCCTGAACGCTGTGCCGACACTCGCGCGCAAACTGCAAACCCTGCTGGACGTCGGCC
>JANOWY010000420.1:0-43913 GCA_031418135.1 Rhodoferax sp.
CGCTGCTGGCCGTTACGCCGGCATAACCCTTGATGCCGGCCTCTTTGTAGGCCCAGTGCGCAGCTACGCCCTTTTCAGAATGGTCGTGCATGGCCTGGGTGCGGATCTGGATCTCCAGCGCCCGCCCCTGCGCATCCCGCACGATGGTGTGCAGCGATTGGTATCCGTTGGGTTTGGGCCGGGCCACATAGTCGTCAAACTCGCCATCGACCGGCCGGAAATGACTGTGCACCCAGCTCAGCGCGCCATAACAATCGGGTACGCTGTGGACGATGATGCGCGCCGCCCGGATGTCATACAGCTGCTCAAACGCCAGCGATTTGTCGCGCATTTTTTTGACAATGCTGTAAATATGTTTGGGCCGTCCCTGCACGGTGCAGCGAATGCCTTCATGCGCCAATTGTTGCTCCAGCGCGGTGCGCAACTGCTGCAAATGCTGTTCGCGTTCGGCGCGTTTTTCGTCCAACAGGCGGGCGATCTGGCGGTAGACATCGGGCTCGAGAAACCGGAACGACAGGTCTTCGAGTTCCCATTTGATTTCCCAAATGCCCAGCCGGTTGGCCAGCGCCGCAAACACTTGCAGTGATTCGCGCGCCAGGCTGGGCGACACCGGGGTTTTGCTGCCGGCCAAAAACCGCAGGGTTTGCAGGCGTGAGGCCAGGCGCAGCAAAATAACCCGCAGGTCTTTGGAGAAAGCCAGCAGCATTTTGCGCACGTTTTCGGTCTGCAAGGCAGCCGACTGCGCCAGCGGTGGTGCGCCATTGCGTTCTGCGCCCTGCCCGGCGCGGGTTTGGCGTTGCAACCGCACCAGCGTGTTGGTTTGCATTGCCAGGCGCGCAAACCCTTCGCCAAAGGCCTTGGCAATTACATCCTGTGGCTTGTTCAGGTGTTCGCAGGTGTACACCAGGTAGGTTGCGGCCTTCAAATCGGCTGATCCGCCCAGGCTGTGCAAGATGGCAACCACCGCATCGGCATGGGCCAGGGTGTTTTCACCCGTGTCGAGCTGCTCGCCCATCAGCAGGGGTTCAGCAAACACGCGGGCCCGCGCCAGCAGGGCCGCGCCGTCCGGTTTGGCCGGATGGGTGGCCGCCATTTCAACAGCACTGACAGGCGAAATCTTCAACACGTGGCTTTCAGGGTGGGCAATGAGCGGCGCAACGGGCGGCGGCCCTGTAGCGGAAGGGGTTCATGCGCGGGCCGGTGTTGGGCCCAGCAAAAAATCGACCACGGTTTTGACTTGGTCGGGTGCGATCAGTGTGGGCGCGTGCCCAACACCCGCAAATTCGACCAAACGGGGTTTGGGGCCGCGCTGCTGCATTTGCGCAGCAGTGGCGGGGGAAAGCACGTCACTTTGCGCGCCGCGCAGCAGCAGGGTTTGAGCCTGGATGTTGTCATACAGCTGCCACACCATGGCTTCACCGGCTTGCGCACTGGCCTCAGTGATGGTGCGAAAAGGCAGGGCGATGGCCGGGTCGTAATGCAGCGTGACGCCGCCTTGGGCATCCTCCACCGGCTTGACCATGTGGCGCGAAAGCTCCAGCCATTGCTCGGGTGTGTGCGGGCCAAAAGTGGTTGAAATGGCCCACATGGCGGCAGCGGCTTGCTCCAGCGCGGCAAA
Source organism: Rhodoferax sp. (assembly GCA_031418135.1). Classification (GTDB taxonomy): domain Bacteria; phylum Pseudomonadota; class Gammaproteobacteria; order Burkholderiales; family Burkholderiaceae_C; genus JANYCG01. The sequence goes on from JANOWY010000420.1 coordinate 1,619, forward strand.
ACGCGGCGCATTGCCCAGGTATTGCCCTATGCGTTGAATGGCCTGCCACTGGATCACCGGGCCCACATCATTGAGCACCAGGCGGCGCACGGGCACCGGCAACGGCAACCCTGGTTGGCCGCAAACCACAGTGCCAATCAGCCCACCCATGCTGGTGCCCACCCAATCGAGCTGTTGCGGCTTCAGCGCCGCCAACAAGGCCAGCATGTCCATTGCGTAGTTCGGAATCTGGTACCCCGACGGGTCTTTCAGCCAGTCGCTTCGGCCACGGCCCACCACGTCCGGGCAGACCACGTGAACGGCGGCACCGGCCCTATCCACCAGCGCCGCCGCCAGCACGTCAAAATCTCGCCCTTGGCGCGACAAACCATGGGCACAGACCACCAAATGCGCGGCGGCCGGGTTGCCCCAACTCCAGTAAGCCATGCGGTGGCTGCCTTGGGCATCGGGGCATTCGACAAAGTGCAAGCTGGGTTCGGTCATGGGGCTTTTCTCGCAGGATAATTTGGGGCACTTCGCAAAGTGCGGCTTTACTCCTCGCTTTGCTACCCTATCGTAATTCAGGAATTCAAACATGCTTCACGGAAAAACTGCCCTCGTCACCGGCTCCACGAGCGGCATCGGTCTGGGTATCGCCAAGGCGTTGGCCCGGCAAGGTGCCAACATTGTGCTCAATGGCTTTGGCGACGTTGAAGGCCCCAAAGCCGAAATCGCCGCATTGGGCGTGCAGGTGGCCTACCACGGTGCCGACATGAGCAAACCCCTTGAAATCGCAGACATGATGGCCTTTGCCGCTGCGCAATTTGGCGGCGCTTTGGGGGCCCCTGGCGGTTCGGGTGGGCGGGTTGACGTGCTGGTCAACAACGCGGGCATCCAGCATGTGGCCAAAATTGAAGATTTCCCGGTAGAGAAGTGGGATGCTGTCATTGCCATCAACCTGACCAGCGCTTTCCACACCACGCGCCTGGCTTTGCCCGCGATGAAGCAAGCCAACTGGGGCCGCATCATCAATGTGGCATCGGCCCACGGCCTGGTCGGTTCGCCCGAAAAATCAGCCTATGTGGCGGCCAAACACGGCATCGTCGGCCTGACCAAGGTAACCGCGCTGGAGACAGCCACCACCGGTGTCACCTGTAATGCCATTTGCCCCGGTTGGGTGCTGACACCCCTGGTGCAAAAACAGATCGACGCCAAGGCTGCGGCATTGGGTATCAGCGTAGCGCAAGCCAGCAAACAGCTGCTGGCCGAAAAAGAGCCCTCTTTGCAGTTCACCACGCCAGAAGAACTGGGTGAGCTGGCGGTGTTTTTCTGCTCGGCGGCAGGCAACAACATCCGCGGCGTGGCCTGGAACATGGACGGCGGCTGGGTGGCGCAGTGAGGCTGCTGTTTGCCCACCATCTGCAGGCACGTGCCGGTTGGTCAAGTCCTGTCGGCAAGAAAAATGGCGTGCAAGCGGTAAACCTTTAACCCCGGATCAGCGCTTTGGGTTGCCCCGCCCAATATCAGGCCGAAACCATGCAGTAGTGGCCCAACCGCAGGTTTGGGGAAAACCCCGTTCAAACCCGCAGCTCAAGCGCCAGCTTCAGCCCCAACGCGGTCAACACGGCTCCACTGGTTCTGACCCCTGCCGCCCTGGCCCTGGCCCTCGCCCACCGCCGGCCCCTGGGCGATGGAGCGCGACATCACCAGGATCACATGGCCAGGGGTGACGACAAACAACCGCCAGGTGACTTCAGGCATTTGATTCCTGTTGCGCGATTGGGTTCAGAACCGCAAGCCCTAAGCCCGCAGGGCACCGTGAACTCCAGGGAAGCACGAATTTATTCGGTATCGCCTGTGCAGAACAAGGTCTGCAACGGGTGTTTGAGAATCAGTTGATGGCTGGGTTTGCCCCCCTCAAACCAATTGATCAACAGTCTATTTTATATTTATATAATTTTTACAAATTTTAATTATTTTAATTAGTCATTATTACTACATTTTTAATATGTAACAATATATTATTTATATTAACAAAATTCCATTTTTAATTTTCAAAAAATTTAAAATAAATTATTAACGTCCTTTTAGCCTTGATAAATTCAATAATTCAACTATATTTGAACTATGGAATTAATCAAAACTGCCGACGAGGTTGAAGCCGACATGGTGCGTGCCCTGGCGGCATTGGCGCAGGCCCAGCGCTTGCGCACCTTCAAAACGCTGGTGACTGCCGGCCCGCCGGGGGTGACACCGGGGGCTATCGCGCTGGCCATTGGCACCTCGGGCAGTGCCTTGTCTTTTCACCTGAAGGAGCTGGTATACGCCGGGCTGGCCACCTGTGAGCCGCGTGGCCGAAACCTCATTTACCGGGCCAATTTTGACCAGATGGCGCGCCTGATGGGTTACCTTACGGCCCATTGTTGCCAAGGGGCCGATTGCGGCATGTCCGCCTGCACGGCGGTGGGTGAGGTGTGTGCATGAACCTGGCCTACCTGCTAAACGAAAACTGCCACTGCAACACGCTGGACACGCCCCGCCTGCAAGCGCAGTTGGGCCAAAGCCCCGAGCTGACCGCCTTTGTCGATAGCATGGCCACCACCCATCCGCACCTTTTTTCTGCCACCCAGGTGTTTATTTCTGAATCCACCTACCGTGCCATCGTGGCAGCGGTCACGTCGCTGGAACGGGTGACGGCCCTGGCCACCTGGCGCGAACACGCCATGCAGGGCAGCGCGGCCATCGCCCAGCAAAGCCCGGGTGCCATGGGCGTTTTTATGGGGTACGACTTCCACGTCGATGAGACACCCGAGTTGGCCGGTGCAGCCCCGGTGCACCTGATCGAAATCAACACCAATGCCGGTGGTGCCTTGCTCTCCACTGCGCTGGCGCGGGCACAACACCTGTGTTGCAACGCCGCCCTGCGCGGGCTGCAACCGGCCACCCTGCTGGCGGAGCTCGAAAACCGCATTTTTGCGATGTTCAGGAATGAATGGCGGCTGCAGCGGGGCGATGCCATGTGGCGTACCGTGGTGATCGTTGACGATGCGCCAGCCAGCCAGTTTTTGGCACCCGAGTTCGCGTTGTTCCAGGCGCTGTTCGCGGCGCGCGGAATCAATGCGTATGTGGCAGACCCATCGGAATTGCTATGGGCCAACCAACAACTCAGCCTGGTACGGGAGGGCCATGCCCACACCATTGACATGGTTTACAACCGCCTGACTGATTTCGACCTGTCGCGGCCTGAGCATGCCGCCCTGCAGCAGGCCTATGCGCATCGCACAGCGGTCATCACGCCGCACCCGCACGTGCATGCCCTCAAAGCCAACAAACGGCATTTGGCCAGCTTGTCAGACGCAGCGTTGTTGGCATCTTGGGGGGTAGCGGCGGATGATCTGGCCGTTTTGCAGCGCGTGGTTCCCAAAACCCGTTTGGTCAGCGATGCCAATGCCGCTGAATTGTGGGCCCAACGCCGTCACTTGTTTTTCAAACCGGTGGCCGGGTATGCCGGCAAGGCCGCTTTTCGGGGCGACAAAATCACCCAAAAAACCTGGGCGCTGATTCAGTCGGGCGGGTTTGTAGCGCAGGAGTTGGTCCAACCCGGGCGACGCGTGGTGCTGGACGACCTGGGGAATGATATGGGCGATACCGCAGAAGATGCGGCTGACGGCCTGCCCCCCAGCCCCCTGGAACCGGGGCACCTGCCAGTGCGGTTGAAGTTTGATTTGCGGGCCTATGTCTACAACGGCCAAATTCAACACGTGGTGGCCCGCGTGTACAACGGCCAAACCACCAACATGAGTACGCCTGGCGGTGGTTTTGCACCAGTCGCGGTGGTGCCCGACATACGCTGGGGTGACGGCCCAACCACTGCCAATGATGCTGATGCGTCAAACGGTAACCCGGGCACTGCCGGTACGTCACTTTGCAGCGATTGCCTTCACCATTGAGGGGTGGCGTGATGCGATCTGCCGCCTTTTTTTGCCCACAACCTTGAGACGCCATGACCTTGAACGTTCTTTTTTTATGCACCCACAACTCGGCCCGCAGCGTGTTGGCTGAAGGCACATTGACTCACGTGGGGCAAGGCCGGTTCAAGGGGTTTTCAGCGGGCAGCAGCCCACGGGCCAATCAGCAGCCCAACCCGTTGGCGCTGGAAACCCTGCGCCGTCACGGCATTCCAACCGACGGGCTTTACAGCAAAAGTTGGGATGTATTTGCACATTCTGAAACCGAACCCCTCCCGGTGATGGACATCATCATCACCGTGTGTGACAACGCCGCTGGCGAAGTCTGCCCGTACTGGCCAGGCCACCCCGCCACGGCGCATTGGGGTTACGCCGATCCGTCGGCTGTGCCGGGAACAGACGATGACCGCCGCGTGGCGTTTGAAACCACCTGGACGCTGATTCATCAGCAGTTGGTGCAACTGGTGGCGCTGCCCATAGAGCAAATGAACGCCCAAGAACGGTTGACGCAACTGCGGGCTATGGCCCCGTCACACGAAATGGCAGCGCCATGAGCAAAACCGCACCGCCGCCATCGCCTTCGTCGGTGCCATTGCCATTGCGGCGCATGGTATTTGCCGAATTTTTGGGTACCGCACTGCTGCTTTGCACCGTGATCGGCTCCGGCATCATGGCCGAACGCCTGAGTAGCGGCAATGATGGTGTTGCGCTGCTGGCCAACACGCTGGCCACCGTGTTCATGTTGTATGTGCTGATCGAAACCCTGGGGCCCGTGAGCGGTGCGCACTTCAACCCGTTGGTCACACTTGTCATGTGGTCAAAACGGTCTTTTGTTAACACCAATCAAGCACAATCAGCTATATTTTATATAGTATTTCAATTGCTGGGCGCTGTGGTGGGGGCCTGGCTGGCACATGCCATGTTCGATTTGTCGCTGCTGCAAACCAGCCATAAATTGCGCGGTGGCTGGAACGCAGCAGGCCAGTTTGCTGGTTGGGGCCAGTGGATCGCCGAGGCGGTGGCTACCGCAGGCTTGCTGCTGGTGATCTTGCGCTCGCCGCCGGGCAAAGCTTCGGCGCTGGTGGCGTGTTACATCGGCGCGGCCTATTGGTTCACGGCCAGTACCTCGTTTGCCAACCCGGCGGCGGTGTTGGGCCGGATGATGAGCGACAGCTTCGCGGGCATCGCGCCGGCCAGTGCCCTGGGGTTTGTAGCAGCACAAATCGTAGGGGGCGCAGTGGGTGCCACTTTGGCGCACTGGCTGGATGACTGATTGCACCTAACCCAGATAGTCCATTCGGCGGCACTGCATGCCTGCGCGGTGGCTGGCATCCTGGTGGCCTACTGGGTTTAAAGTCGGCACTGCGCCATTCAGGCGTTTCGGGTGCAGCGTCACCCAACACCCCTCATGTCTGTGCCTGCCCAACCGATACGATTTTCCCGCCTGCTGCTGCTGGGTTTGCTGGTAGCCGTTTTGCATGGCTTGGGGTTGTCCTGGCTGCGTGAGCAGTTGCCGAAATTTGAACCTCTGGCCAGCATGGCCGAGCCCCTGTTCACGCGCACGCTGGCCCCAACCTCCGCGCCGACTCCCCCACCTAGCCCGCCACTAGCGGCAAAAGCCGAACGACCCAAAGGTCCCTTGCAGGCAGCAACCCCGGTTGATGCGACGGCGACAGCCCCAACGGCAGCCGCTTCATCGGCGGCTGCACCCGCCCCGCCATCGGCGGATTCAGCCGCCCCAGAACCCATTGCACCGATTGAAACGGCTGACACCGCAACAGCGATCAAGGAGCCAGCGGAAACGCCATCTGCGCCCACTGCGCCCGCATCAGCCGTTTTGCCTGCCACACCGGGCTTGCCAGCGCCACCCACTGAGCCCGCCAACCAACTGGCAGAAGCGGCAACATCGCCACCGCCGCCCGATACCTGGCCCGCCGCCACCCGGCTGAGTTACGTCGTCACAGGTTATTACCGGGGTGATTTGCACGGCAGTGCCCGGGTGCAATGGCAACGTGAGGGAGCGGCGGGTGCGGCGGGTGCGGCCCCCGCGCGGTATCAAGTCCAGCTGGATTTGAATGCCCTGGGCATCACCTTGTTCACCATGACCAGCCAAGGGGAAATCGGCGCACAGGGGCTGGTACCCCGTGTGTATGAGGAACGCCGGCCGGGTGGGGTGCGACGCGTTTGGTTTGAAGGCGACACCTTGCGGCTGGACGATGGCCGCAAGCTGCCCATGTCAGCACTGGCGCAAGATACTGCCAGCCAATTTGTCGAATTGGGCCACCGGTTCAGCACCGGGCGCGAAGCCTTGCAAGTGGGGCGCGAAATCGCCATTTGGCTGGCCCGCCCAGGCGGCGTGGATCTGTGGACTTATGACGTGGTTGGCGAAGAAACCCTGCGGGCAGGCCAGCTTGGCAATATCGCGGCCTTCAGGCTCAAACCCCGGCCACTGGCCAACCCGCGTGGCAACGTCACAGCCGAAATCTGGTTTGCCCCGAGCCTGCAATTTTTGCCGGTGCGGGTGCGCATCACCATGGGCCAGGAACACGGCCAGGAAACCTTTGTCGACCTGATGGTGGAGCGGATTGACCAAGCAACGCGATAGGCAACCCGACAGGTGAACCAGCCGGCGGTTCACGGGCGTTTCAATATGGCGGCCAACCCGCGCGTCTGGTCACCAAAGTGCCACCAGACAGGTGTGTCTGCTCTATACAATGTTTTTGGTTTTGCCCTCTTACCTCATTTCAGCGCCAACACGCTTTCACCATGACCCAAGTCACCTTCATCGAATTCAACGGCAAGGCCCACACCGTGAACGCCGAAAATGGCCTCTCGCTGATGCGCGCTGCCACCGACAACAATGTGCCCGGCATTGATGCCGACTGCGGTGGCAACTGCGCTTGCGCCACCTGCCACGTTTACGTCACGCCAGAATGGCAAGGCAAACTGGGGAGCCAGTCCGACATGGAAATCGCCATGCTTGATTTCGCCGCAGAAACAAAACCCAATTCACGCTTGGCCTGCCAGATTGAAATGAGCGACGCGCTGGACGGTCTGGTCGTCACCATGCCTGAAGGCCAGCACTGAGCCTGGCCGTAAGACGAATCTGTTTGGAACCCGTTTGGAACCCCGCCCGTTTGACTTGAAGGACACCTGCCATGGAATACCCCTACGAAACCCGTAACTACGGCCGCAAGGAAGCTTTTGAAATTCCGCTCGATGAGATCGATGTCAGCAACGCCTACTGGTTCCAGACCGACGCCATCGGCCATTTCTTCGAACGCTTGCGTCGCGACGACCCGGTACACCTGACGATTAACCAGCGTTACGAACGCTTCTGGAGCGTCACCAAATACAAAGACATCATGCACGTGGACACCAACCACGGCATTTTCTCCAGCGACTGGACGCAGGGCGGCATTGCCTTGGCCAATTTGCCGATGGACCAGCGCCTGCAGATGTTCATCGCCATGGACCAACCCAAACACGATGTCCAGCGCAAGGCCGTGAGCCCCATCGTCGGGCCGGGCAATTTGGCCACGATGGAGAAAACCATCCGTGAACGCACCTGCCGCGTGTTGGACAACCTGCCACGCGACGAAACCTTCAACTGGGTCGAAAAAGTATCGATCGAGTTGACCACCATGATGCTGGCTACGCTGTTTGATTTCCCCATGGAAGACCGCAAACTGCTGACTTGGTGGTCGGATGTGGCCACCTCCATCCCAGAACTCGACAAATTGGTTGAATCACCCGAAGCGCGCATGGCCGAACTGGGCAAGATGCTGGCTTATTTCACGCGGCTGTGGAACGAACGGGTGAACGCACCACCCGCCAATGACCTGGTCTCCATGCTGGCCCACAACCCGGCCACCCGCAACATGGGCCCCATGGAATACATGGGTAATTTGACCTTGTTGATCGTTGGTGGCAATGACACCACCCGCAACTCCATGACGGGCGGCATCCTGGCCATGAGCAAGTTCCCCGAAGAATGGGCCAAGCTGCGCGCCAACCCGAAATTGATCGACAGCATGGTGCCGGAAATCATCCGCTGGCAAACCCCGTTGCCCATGATGCGCCGAACCGCTTTGGTTGACACCGAACTGGGTGGCAAAAAGATCCTCAAGGGTGACAAAGTGGTGATGTGGTACCTGTCAGGCAACCGCGACGATGAGGTCATCCATAACCCGAACGACTTCATCATTGACCGCGCCCGCCCGCGCGAGCACCTGTCATTTGGTTTTGGTATTCACCGGTGTGTGGGCAATCGCCTGGCCGAAATGCAGATCAAGATTTTGTGGGAAGAAATCTTGAAGCGCTTCGAAAAGATCGAAGTAATGGGTGAACCCAAACGCCTGCTTTCTACCTTCGTGCGTGGCATCACGCACCTGCCGGTGCGCCTGCCTTCCTAGAAAGGCTAAAAAGGCACCACCAAGCGCAAGCCGACCGTCCAGTTGCGGCCCGGTGCGGGCTCAAAAAACTGGGCGTTGTTTTGGTTGACGATCACCGAGCCGACGTATTTTTCGTCGGTGAGGTTGTCGACCCGTGCATAGGTGCTCAAGCTGCCTTTGCCGACTGCGAAACCATGGCTGGCTTTGACGGCCCAGGTGGTATAGCCATCCGCGGCTACCGTGTTGGTGTCATTGGCAAACAGTTTGCCGGATTGCAAAAACTCCAGCCCGACTTGCGTACCCAAGGCCACCGCACTGTTGCGCTTGCCAGCTTGTTGGCTTGACCACAAAAGCTCGGCAAATAGCGAACTTTGCGGAATGCCCGGAATTTTGTTGCCGGCCAGCACAGTTGTGGCAGCCGGTGGCGCACCGCTAATGGTGGTAAAGGTTTTGGCATAACTGGCATCAATTTGCGATGCCGACAAACTGGCCTTCCATTGGGGTGCCAGTAAGGCACTGCCGGCCAACTCCCAGCCGTTGCGTGTGGTGCCTGGCGCGTTCTTGAAAGTAGAGTTGCCCCCGGTGCTGCTGGCCACGACAATTTCGTCCGTGGTTTCGATCTGGTACACCGTGAAATCGACCCGCGACTGCGGCGTGGGGGTCCATTTCGCACCGATTTCGGTGTGGCGGCTGCTGGCCGCATTCAGCGTGGTGTTGAAGGCCGGCACACCGGCGCCGTTGTAGGCCATTTCAGCCAATGTAGGGCTCTCAAACCCACGGCCCCAATTAGCATACAAGTTCAGCGTGTCCAACGCGTGCCACGTGGCGCCCAACACCGGGCTGGTTGCCTGGTAACTGATGGAACCCGAACCATTTCCATCGGCCAAAAATTCATCACCACTGTTCATCCGAACGGTGCTGTGGCGTGCACCCGCCACCACAGACAAGCGGTCGCTGACCAGCAGGGTACCTTGCGCAAACAAATCGCCGTTGTCGGCCGTATTCACTTCATTGCGGGTGGTGGTGGTTTTTTGCCCTAATGCGGCGGCACCGCCCTGGCGCCGCTCTTGCGAACGATCAAACTCCAACCCGGCGGCCCAATTGATCGCCATACCCGCCATTTTGGCGCTCGCGTTGTATTGCAGGCCGGTGCCGTAATAGTCGCGATTCAACCCAACCCAGCCGCCCAAAGCCGAGGCCGTGCCCGCAACGCCAACCTGGTACTGCAGGTTCTCGCGGTTGCCGTAATACAAACGCGCCGTCAGGCTGCTTTGCGCATCAAAGCTGTGATTGATGGAGGTGCCCAACTGGTTTTGCGAGACCACCTTTCGCACATTGCGGGCTACCGCGTTGGTGCCAGCCTGCTCCCGGCTGGTCGCCAGTTGAGCCGCAGTGAGGCCCAACGGGTCTTGCGCCACCGGCATGTTGAAATGATTGAACACCACATTGACGGTTGTCTTGTCAGTGGCTTCAAACCTCAGTTTGCCATTGAATTGTTTGCGCTCGGTGTTGCTGTTGTCGCGAAAGCCAGCGGTGTCAAAGGTGCTGTAGTCTGCCACCAGCCCCAGCCCTGCGCCCAACTTGCCGGCATACTGCCAATCTGAGCGGTGCATGCCGAACGAGCCCACGTAATATTGACCACTGAACTCTGGCTCTTCGGGCGCATCCCGGGTGAAGGCCTGAATCACACCCCCTGAGGAATTGCCGTACAACTGCGCCAACGGGCCGCGCAACACTTCCATTCGATCGGTGGAAGTCAGGCTGACCGATGAGCCCTGCCCTTGGCCATCAGGCGTGGTGGCCGGAATGCCGTCCACCAGCAAACGAATGCCCCGGATGCCAAACGCCGACCGGGCCCCAAAACCGCGGATCGACAGCTGCAAATCCTGCGCATAGTTTTGCCGGTTGAGAATCGTCAGGCCTGGCACGCGGTTCAGCGATTCCGACAGATTGACCTGCGGACCCGCACCGCGAATCGTTTCGCTGTCAATCGATTGTACGGCCGCAGCGGCATCAAAACTTTTTTGCTCGGCACGCGAAGCCGAAACCACCACGTCTTTGAGGGTCTGCGCAGTGGCGAGTTCACTAGCCAGTACGCCCAGCGCCAGGACGATGGCGGTTAACTTCACCTGCTGCTGCGGGGCTTTGAGATACGGGTTGATCAGTTTCATGGTTTGTCTCTGGAATTTTTTGTCGTGGTTATTTGCCACGTTGCCGGGCCATTCTGGCGCCTGGTTTTAAGGCTTGGTTGCGCGGCAACCGCATTGCATCACACCGCCCAACCTGCAAACACAGCGCCTAGGGTTTCTCCTTGTCGCAAATTGAGAATTGAAGCGGCGCAGCTTGCCCTTAACCATTCATGCAGGCAATGGCAGTGTCAGGCAGAATTCGCGCATCGGGGCAGGTTTGCCGCAACTTGCGAAACGCCGCTCCCCCCGTTTTCCAAGGAATCAACATGATCGTCGAACGTATCTGGACCGGCAATGCCTACCGCAATTTCAATTATTTGATTGCTTGCCCGCAAACGGGCGAGGCACTGGCAATTGACCCGCTGGACCATGAGAAAACCCTGAACACCGCCAAGGTGAAAGGCTGGCAGATCACCCAGATTCTCAATACCCACGAGCATCATGACCACACCGGTGGCAACGCGGCGGTCGTGGCCGCTACCGGGGCCAAAATCATTGCCCACCACAAAGCTGGCGGCAAGATTGACGGTATGGCCCGTGGCGTGCAAGCGGGCGACATCATCAAAGTGGGTAAAACCGTGGAACTGGAATGCCTGGACACACCCGGCCACACGATGTGCCACATCTGCCTGCGCAGCCACACCGACGAACCAGCGCTGTTTTCAGGCGACACCTTGTTCAACGCCGGTGCGGGTAATGTCCACAACGGCGGCGACGTGCATGCCATGTACACCACCTTTGCCGACCAACTGGCTCGCCTGCCTGATAACACCAGGGTCTACCCCGGTCACGATTACATCGAAAACAACCTCAAGTTCACGCTGAGCCGCGAACCCGGCAATGCCGTGGCGATGGCCATGCTGCCATCCGTTACAGCGCATGACGCAGCCCAGGCACCTGTGACCACCCTCGGGCAAGAAAAACAATTCAACACGTTTTTCCGTTTGGGCAATGCCGAGGTCATTGCCCATTTGCGCGCCGCTTTCCCGGATTTGGCAGCCAACCCGAATGCCAAAACTGTGTTCATGAAGTTGCGCGAACTGCGCAACACGTGGTGAGCGCCGGCGATTAACTTTCTGCTAAAAAATGTTGCATGAGCACCGGCACTCCTTCGGCCTGAAACTCGCGCACCTGGGCTTCAAGCTCTTGGTCTGCCAGCGTCAGGCGCGAACGCTGGTGCAGGTAATCGGCCCAGGAGGTCACAATGAAACGCTCAACAAACCGCGTCGGGTCTGCCAAATCACTGTAAACCCGCCATAACGTGGCACCGTCTCTGCGGCGGATAGGCCGCAGCAAGGTGATGGTTTCAATGAAGACCTTGGCATCTTCTTCCCGAATGCGGTAAATATTCTCCACCGCAATCGGGCCCTTTTCGGGTGCGGGCTCATGCGTGATGAACAGCTCTTGCCAGGCATTGGCTTGTGTCACTTCTTGCGCTTCACCCATGCGCAGCGGGAATTTTTTCACCAGCACCAGCCCGGCCAGCATGGCAACCGCCGCCACCGACAAGGCGCTGGAAAGTCCCACCAGATCGGCCAACGCGCCCCAGATCGCAGAACCCAATGCAAACGAACCCAAAGCACTGAGCGTATGCATGGCCACGGCGCGTGCCCGCACCCAGGGTGGCACACTGGTTTGGGTGGCCGTATTGAAAGTTGACATGGCCGCCATCCAAGACGCGCCAGCTACCACCAAGGCCGGATACACCGGCCAGTCCCAGCGTGAGTGAGCCGCCACCAGCATCATCAGCGCATACGCCACGCAGGCGGCTTGCACCAGCCTTTCAACCCCGAAACGGGCACGCAGGCGGGCAATAAACAGGCCCACCAGCACAGCACCGCCGCCCAGGCATCCCATCAGCAAACCAAAGCCGCTGGCTTGCAGTTCAAGCTGTTGCTTGCCAATGGCCGGCAACAGCGCCCACAAGGCGCAACCTGCGGCGCTGAAAGCCACGGTGCGAATCAGTTGTGCCAGCACCGTTTGGGAATGCCGTGCAAACCGAACTGCGCTGACCATGCCGCCCCACAACCGCTCCGGCGGCAGGCGCGAAGGCGGGTGTGGTTTGGGTGGGTGTTTACGCACCGCGAGGATCATCATGACCGTGCTGGCCACCGCCAGGGCAAAGTTCCAGGCCCCACCCACCAGCGCAAACACCAGACCCGCCAGGGCCGGCCCCACCGCCCGCGCGGCGTTGTACGCAATGGAGATGACGGTGATGGCTTGTGGCAATTCTTCACGCGGCACTGAATCCGATACGGTGGAGTTCCAGGCCGGCGACAACAAGGCTGTGCAGCTGCCGCACAAAAAGATCATGAACAGCAAAGTGCCTGGTCCGCCGACATGAAACAGCATCAGCAAAGTCAGCACCGCGCCAGTCACGGTCTGGACGGTCAAGGCCCCCAGGATCAGGGCTCGCCGGTCGGTGATGTCCGCCCAGACACCGGCGGGCAAGGAGAGCAAAAACATCGGCAAAAAGACGGCGGTTTGCACCAAGGCCGCCAAAAATGAAGAGCCCGAAATTTGCACCATCATCCAGCTGGCGGCCATGGTCTGCATGGCGTTGCCAATGAAATAAACACCGCCGCTGGCCCACAGCGCCTTGAATTGTTTGTGCCGCAGCGTGGCCCAGGTGCGCGGGCGTTCAACGGGTGCCGGGGGCACGTCAGGCTTTACCGGTGAGGGTTTTTTATCGGTGCCGGACGACGGTGTCATGGCAGACGTACTGACGATACAGGCAAGGGCAACAAGTGCCTATGCATGTGATCCATCCGGGGCTTGATCCAGTGCTTTCTGAAAGAAAACGGCATGCCCCATGGACTCCACCAGCTTGTAGCCGCCAAAGCCGATTTTTTGGTACAGCTGGATGGCGTTGGTATTGCCTTGCAGTACTTCGAGTGTGAGTTTGCAGCAGCCGCGCTCCCGGGCTATTTGCTCCACCTCACGCAACATGCCTTGCGCAATGCCCCGGCCCCGGAACTCCGGCTCGACCGACACGTCATGCACGTTCACCAATGGTCTAGCAGCAAAGGTAGAGAAACCTTCAAAACAGTTCACCAAACCGGCTGGCACATCACCCACAAAAGCCAAAACACTGAAGGCATGCGGACGTTTGGCCAACTCTTGGGCAATCGTTGTCAGCACGCGGGAGGGCAATGCGTGGCCTCCACCCATGACGTCGCGTGCATAACCGTCCAGCAATTTCGCCAGCGCTGCCGCATGGGCCGGGTTGGCATAGTCAGCACGGCAAATCTGCACGGGCGGCTGCGTCATTTTCAGGCCGTGAGCGTGTCGGCAATGCGTTGCGCGCACCGTTGGGCCATGGCGGGGTCGCGGGCTTCCACCATCACCCGTACCAGTGGTTCGGTTCCGCTGGCCCGTATGAGCACCCGACCGTTTTGCCCCAGCTCCGCCTCAGATACCTGGGTGGCTGCCGCCATGGCCTGGTTAGTTTTCCAGTCGGTACCGGGTTGCAAGCGCACATTGATCAATATTTGGGGGAACAACGTGAGATCCGCCAGCAGTTGCGCAAGCGTCTGGCCACTACGCAAACAGGCTTGCAGTACTTGCAAGGCTGACACCAGGCCATCACCTGTGGTGTGTTTGTCCAGCGCCAACAAATGACCCGAACCTTCACCACCCAACAACCAGCCACGCTTTTCAAGCTCCTCCAGCACATAGCGGTCACCCACTTTGGCACGCACCAGCTCAACACCTTTGTCTTTGAGTGCCAGCTCTACAGCCATATTGGTCATCAGGGTGCCCACCACCCCCGGCACCACATCGGCTGCCCGTCGCGCGCCCTGCGGGCCGCCACGAGCCAACCGGTCTTTGGCCATCAGGTACAGGATTTCATCACCGTTGAACAAACGGCGTTCTGCGTCCACCACTTGCAGGCGGTCGGCATCGCCGTCCAGGGCAATGCCGTAATCAGCATTGTGGGCCTTGACAGCCGCCACCAGGGCCTCGGGATGGGTGGCGCCCACCTCCAGATTGATGTTCAGGCCATCCGGCGCGCAACCAATGGCAATCACCTCGGCACCCAATTCGTGAAACACTTTGGGCGCTACCTGATAAGCCGCGCCGTGTGCGCCGTCCACCACGATTTTCAGCCCTTTGAGCGTTAGATCATTTGGAAAGGTGCTTTTGCAAAATTCAATGTAGCGTCCGGGTGCATCGTCCAGGCGACGCGCCCGGCCCAAGGCGGCCGAATCGGCCCACATTGGGGGTTCGTCCATGGCTGCTTCGACATCGATTTCCCATGCGTCGGGCAGTTTGGTACCCTGGGCACTGAAAAACTTGATGCCGTTGTCTTCGAACGGGTTATGGCTGGCGCTAATGACCACACCCAAAGAGGCGCGTTGAGCCCGCGTGAGGTAGGCCACCGCAGGGGTTGGTATGGGCCCCAGCAGCACAACATCGACACCGGCCGAATTGAAGCCGCTCTCCAAGGCACTCTCCAGCATATAGCCGGAAATGCGGGTGTCTTTGCCGATCAGCACCGTTGGGCGGTGCTCGGTGCGCTTCAGGACGCGCCCGACGGCATGGGCCAGCCGCAACACAAAATCCGGCGTGATCGGCGCTTGCCCGACCGTACCGCGAATACCGTCGGTACCAAAATATTTTCTGCTCATGGAAGTCAAATCAAAAAAAGAAGGAAGGGGTCGATTGAGGTCTTATGAGACTGGATCTGGCCGCCAGGCTGGAGTCAAGCAGATTTGAGTAGTCGAAAAGCAGCGAAAAAGGTCTCTTCAGGCCGATCGTTGAATTTGTTTGATAAAAAAAGAGTTTTTGTTCTTCCATTTTATCGATTGTAAGCTATTTATTTTATAGCTATAAGCACTTTGAGTGCTTGAACCGTTTCACGCACATCATGCACGCGCACCACACTGGCACCGCGCTCAACCGCCAACAGCGCAGCGGCCACGCTGGGCACCATGCGATCACGCACGTCCAATGTGGCCAAAGTGGCCAGGGAGGTGCTGGTAGCCGCCGCCAGAGACGATTTGCGTGACCATCCGATTAATAGAGGAAAACCTGCGGCCAGCATCTCTGCCTGGCGGCGCAGCAGCTCAAAATTCTGTGGCACTGTTTTGCCAAAACCAATGCCCGGATCCAGCACGACACGTGTTTTGTCCACCCCCGCCGCCGTCAAAGCCGCCACGAGAGGCTGCCAAAACGCCTGAATCTGGGCCACCACGTCGCCTTCCATGCGGTTGGTTTTCATGGTTTGCGGGTTGCCGTGCATGTGCATCAAACAGACACCACACGCGGGATGGCGCACCACAATTTGCATGGCCGGTGTGAAGCTGCCAGTCACCTGGGGCACTGGCACGTCAGCGTCACCCAGCCATTGCAGCGCAAAGATATCGTTGATGATGTCGGCACCCACATCCAGCACTGCTTGCATCACCTGCGGCTTGTAGGTATCCACCGAAATCGGTACACCTAACTTCACCGCTTCGCTGACCAGGGGCAGCACCCGTGCCATTTCTTCGGCCAGCGACAGAGCCAGTGCTCCAGGGCGTGATGATTCACCGCCGATGTCCAGAATGTCGGCGCCGTCGCGCAGCAGTTTTTCACAATGCTTAAGCGCCGCTGCGGTAGAGGCGTGGTGCCCGCCATCTGAAAACGAATCGGGCGTGATATTGACGATGCCCATCACCTTTGGCACGGCGAGGTCAATGTTGAAGCGTGAGGTTTGCCAATGCATGAAGGTTTGTAACAGCAGTTGCCCCATTTTCGCAGCAGCTGCAACCGGATTTTGTGGATTTTTGCCGGAATGAGGGTGAAGGCAAATGGTCTTTTTGAAACGCGCTCGCCCGAACCCGCGCAGCGCGGCTATGGCGTAGATGTTGCAGCCCCGAAGCGCAGAAATTTCAGGGTCTGGCTTCAGGGGCCGATAGGGCCGCGCGTGTTGGAGCGAAGCCGGTTTGCATGGCGGCACTGGGATTGAGCACTAAAGGTGGTCGCCCGAGAGCCCTTCACCAACTTGAGCGCAAGGCGCGTTGCGGGGGTTCGGACGGTCTTCGCAATGCCCTGAATGAATCCCGGAATTCCAAGAAAAAAGCCAGGTCACAAACGGCCTGGCTTTTTTACGGTGTTAGCGCCGGTAGCTTCACGTATCAAGTCATTGAAGCTCTGCTCGCCGAGGATGATCGCCCTGGCACCGACATGTGATTGAATGTATCTGTTTGAAATGAAACGTCAATGACACTTTCGAAGTTGAACGCGTAAAACTTCACACTTTTCAGCGGATTTGAATTCAATCCGCGATCAATCGTGAAAAAGTTCTCAGATCGACATTGCCACCGCTGACGATGATGCCAACACGTTGGCCTGCCAGCGGCAAACCCCCGTGGCAGGCGGCTGCAAAACCCAGGGCACCGGTGGGTTCCACCACCATTTTCATGCGTTCTGCGAAGAAGCGCATGGCTTCAATCAATTGGCGATCGCTCACCGTGAGCATGCCTTTGACGTGCTGCTGTATCAACGCAAAGTTCAAATTGCCGACACTTTGGGTTTGCGCACCATCTGCTATGGTTTTTGGCGTATCAATCCTCACAATATTGCCACTATCGAACGATAGTTTCACATCGTTTCCGGCCTCGGGTTCAACACCATAGACCTGGCAATCGTGCGAAAGGCCATGCGCTGCCAATGCCGAACCCGACAACAAACCGCCACCGCCGGTACAAACTAAAAGGAAATCCAACGGGCCAACTTCTTCGATCAATTCCAGTGCCGCGGTGCCTTGGCCGGCGATCACGTCAGGATGATCAAAGGGAGGAATCAGAGTCATACCCCGGCTTTGCGCAATCTCGCGCGCCAAAGCCTCGCGCTCGTCTTTGAATCGGTCGAACAAGACCACTTCGCTGCCCTGAACCGGGCTGTCGGCTATATACCCTCGGGTGGCTTCAATCTTCAATGGCGGAGCATCTTGCGGCATGAGGATGACGGTCGTGATGCCCAGCAACTGGCCCGACAAAGCAACGGCCTGCGCATGATTCCCCGACGAAAAACAAACCACACCGGCGGCGCGCTGCGCTGGCGACAGCAAGGCTATGGCGTTGTATGCACCCCGAAACTTGAAGGCGCCCATGCGCTGGAAGTTTTCGCACTTGAAATAAAGCTGGGCACCCAGGCATCTATCGGCTGTGGCAGAACGCAACACAGGCGTGTGATGGGCAACGCCCTTGATCCGCAGCACAGCGGCGGCAACATCGGCAAAAACAGGAAGATGGGGCATTTTTCTTGATCGGCTTAAACGGAGTGGGGTGGAGAGGTCTGGATCGAATGAATAACGAGCGAAAAATTTGCACCAAAGCGAGCGCAAACCAGATTCGCAAAGGGTCACCTACAGAGGTTTGAAGCTTTGGGCTTTCCGGCTTCAAGGCTTCAATTTTGCCAGCCAAAGTGCGGCGCCCAGAAAATAAACCTCGCTGTTTTCGCGCGACAATCGTCAAATGCCTCTGACCCGCACCGCCAACTCTGCCGTTTCACCCTGGCTGGACGATGCGGTCGCGCGGATTGAAGCGGATTTCCAGCGCAGTGCCGATACCCATTTGATCACCCTGCCCCTGCCCGTTTTTGCGGCCTGCGGCATTGACCTTTACTTGAAAGATGAATCGACCCACCCAACGGGAAGCCTCAAGCATCGCCTGGCGCGGTCGCTATTTTTGTATGCGCTGTGCAATGGTTGGGTGGCAGAAGGCACCACGGTCATCGAGGCATCAAGTGGCTCCACTGCAGTCAGCGAAGCCTATTTCGCCAAACTTCTGGGTTTGCCGTTTATCGCGGTGATGCCCAAAACCACTTCGCAAGAAAAAATTGCACAGATTGAGTTTTATGGCGGGGGGTGCTGTTTTGTAGAAAGTGCAGGCGACGTGTATGCCGAGGCACAACGCTTGGCGCTGGCCAGCGGTGGCCATTACATGGATCAATTCACCTACGCTGAACGCGCAACCGATTGGCGCGGCAACAACAATATTGCCCAAAGCCTGTTCCAGCAAATGAGCCGCGAACGCCACCCCATTCCGCAGTGGATCGTAGTGGGCGCCGGCACCGGTGGCACCAGCGCAACCATGGGCCGTTTTGTGCGGTATCAGCGCCACGCCACACAACTGTGTGTACCGGACCCAGAAGGTTCCGTTTTTGAACATTTCCACCGCACTGGGCAGATGGATGCGGTCGGGCCCGGCTCACGAATCGAAGGCATTGGCCGCCCCCGGGTAGAAGCGAGTTTTATCCGCACTGTGGTAGACCGCATGATGACCATTGCCAACGAAGACTCAATTGCCGCCATGCGGGCTTTGTCTGGCCTGTTGGGGCGCAAGGTAGGTCCTTCGACAGGCACCAATTTCATCGGTATGTTGACACTTGCAGTGGAAATGCGCGCTAACCAACAGCGGGGCTCCATCGTTTCATTGCTGTGTGATTCCGGTGATCGTTATCTGCCCACTTATCACCACTCGACGTGGGTTACAGAGAATTTTGGTGATGGTACCGATGCTGGTGAGCGCCTGGCGAAGTTGTTGGGCTGATGCCGTCCAACGCCAGTCGCCGTGTTGTTTTAACCGCAGGTTTGGGTGCCTTGGGTGGCTTGTGCCCCATGAGCAACAGCATTGCCGCATCCAAAAAAATACTTCTTTTTCCGCGCGACCATAACGTTCACCCGCTCTCTCTGTGGGAAACCTGGCAACTTGCCGGAATGGCAAACGCTGGGCAGGAAGAGTTTGGATTTCAGGTCACGTTTTTTCGCTCCCATGCCAGTAGCGGGCAGCGTTGGCAGGCTCACGCGTCAATCACCGATGTTTCAGATGCCCGGTATTGGCATGGTCAGCGCGCAAACGATGTCGATGAAAAAAATAGCGCGGTTGCTGGCACCGCTAAATCGGCCAAATTGAGTGCGGGCGACTGGTCTCTTACCATCGGCAGCCGGGAAACAAGTGGAAGCGTCAACTCAGATGCTTTTGGATTTGCACTGACCATGAAGCCCCGCCAGCCTGTTCTTTTGCATGGGGAGGAAGGGCTACTGAGCCAGGGGCTGGCCAATGATCAGGTCAGTTACCAATACAGCGTGCCGCAGGCAGCGGTTCAAGGGACCCTTTTCCTGCAAGGTCGCCGCCTGGCGGTACGAGGTAACGCCTGGTTGAACCATGAATGGGGCCATAACCGGCTGAGCCCTCAAGTTGTTGGATGGGACCGGTTCACGATGAACCTGTTTGACGGCAGCTTTGTCGATGCCTACCAATTGCGTGACAAAAGTGGCGATCGGCTGTGGGACGGTGGCGTTTTCCGCACAGGCAAGGGCCAACGGTTTGAGTTTCGCCGGGGCAGTGTCGAGTTCCGCCGGCAAAAAAGCTGGAAAAGCCCGTTGACCCAAGCCAACTACCCGATTGAGTGGATCGTCCGCACGCCCGCCGATTTTTATACCATCCGTGCGGTGTTCCCCCATCAGGAGTTGGACAGCCGCGCGGCAACCAACCGGGTATATTGGAAAGGCCTGAGTGATTTGCTGGACAGCAATGGGCATCACATAGGACGGGGCTTTTTAGAAATGACCGGTTATGCGCAAACCAAATCGCTTTGACCAACGCTTCAAACTGGCGCCACTCTTATGCTTGCGAAACACACAATTGCACCCAATTGATACCGAATGACCTCTGAACGCCCTAAATCCCAATCACCCCAATCCCTCACCGGGCTGCTTCCTTTTCTCAAGCCATATGCGGGCCGAATCGGCCTGGCAGGCTTGTTTCTTGTCGGTGCCGCGCTGGCAACATTGGCTTTCCCCCTGGCCTTGCGCAGCCTGATTGACGGTGGCTTGGTCACGGCAGACCGGGGCGCTCAAACCCTGGCGCTGCGCAATCACTTTGGCGCGTTGTTTGCGGTGGCGGTAGCTTTGGGGCTTTTTTCAGCGGCCCGGTTTTACATGGTCAGTTGGCTGGGTGAACGGATAACGGCTGACCTTCGCAACGCCGTTTATGGACACGTGCTGCACCAAAGCCCCGAATTTTTCGAATCAACACAAACTGGTGAAGTATTGTCGCGCCTGACAGCCGACACCACGCTGGTGCAAACGGTGGTGGGCTCGTCGCTGTCTATGGGGTTGCGCAATCTCGTGATGGGAATCGGCGCTTTGGCGATCCTGGTCTGGACAAACCCGTACGTCATGACCCAGGTACTGGGCGTGCTGGTATTGATTGTTCTGCCCAGCTTATGGTTTGGCCGTCGCGTGCGCAAACTCTCGCGTGCCAGCCAAGACCGCGTGGCCGACTCCAGCGCCATCGCCGCCGAAGTTCTTAATGCAATTCCGGTGGTTCAGAGCTACACCGCCGAGGCCCGCGAATCAGCCCGTTTCAATGAATCAACCGACAACGCATTCAAAACAGCGGTTCGCCGTTCTAAAGCACGTTCTGTACTGGTCGCATTCATCATCATTGCGACCTCGGCCGCGTTGTTGTGGGGGCTTTACCAAGGTACCCAGGCTGTGATGGCCGGGCGAATTAGCGCCGGGCATCTTGGCCAAACGGTGGTCTATGTCATCATTCTGGCAGGGGCCTTTGCTGTGTTGGGCGAGGTCTATGGCGATTTGCTGCGGGCTGCGGGAGCCACTGAGCGGTTGATGGAGCTTTTGCACGGCCAATCGCCGATTCAATCGCCGGTCAAACCCCGGCAATTGGCGGCAGTACAGACCGGTAGCTTGGTTAATTTTGAGGCGGTCAACTTTCACTATCCATCCAGGCCGGCGCAGGCAGCGCTGACTGATTTTTCACTCCATGTGAGACCAGGCGAAACGGTGGCGCTGGTTGGCCCCAGTGGCGCGGGCAAAAGCACGGTCTTCCAGCTGTTGCTGCGTTTTTATGACCCTGACCTTGCCTCAGGCACTATTCAGCTGGATGGCACACCGATTCAGGAAGTGGCCCTGGAGGCCCTGCGCGGCCGCATCGGCATCGTGCCGCAAGATGCCGTGATATTTTCAACCAGCGCACTTGAGAATATTCGTTACGGAAAACCTGATGCCAGTGACGAAGCGGTTTTTGCTGCTGCCAAGGCCGCTTATGCCGATGACTTTCTGCGTGCATTGCCCGAGGGTTACAAGACCTTTTTGGGTGAGCGTGGGGTACGCCTTTCGGGCGGGCAACGCCAACGCATCGCCATCGCCCGGGCCATGTTGAAGAATCCGCCCCTCTTGCTGCTGGACGAGGCCACCAGTGCGCTGGATGCCGAGAGTGAACGCATGGTGCAGGCGGCGCTTGAATCAGCCATGAAAGACCGGACAACCTTGGTTATAGCGCACCGGCTGGCAACCGTTCAAAAGGCTGATCGTATCGTCGTGATTGACCATGGTCGATTGGTCGAGGAAGGCACGCACGCAGAATTGGTCAACCTGGGCGGGGTGTATGCCAAGCTTGCTGCCATGCAATTCAATAACGAGTTGGACGAATGACGCACAGTGGCGGCATCTTTTTTGCTTCATGCATTATTTGCATAATGATGGTTAAAAACGGACTTGGACGAACAATCGCTTAACTTCTAAAGTACTGGACTTCACATCGTCCCGACTGGAGTTGCATTTGACCCGTACCGAACATTCGAGCACTATTCCCTCCTACCTGCAGGCCGACAATTTGGGGCCTTGGGGTATTTATCTCCAGCAAGTCGACCGGGTTGAGCCTTATCTGGGCCACTTGGCACGCTGGGTAGATACCCTGCGCCGGCCCAAACGGGCCTTGATCGTCGACGTGCCGATTCAAATGGACAACGGCACGATTCGGCATTTTGAGGGCTACCGCGTTCAACACAACACCTCGCGAGGCCCGGGCAAGGGCGGTGTACGGTTTCACCAAGACGTCACACTATCCGAGGTGATGGCCTTGTCGGCATGGATGTCCATCAAGAACGCCGCAGTCAATGTGCCATATGGTGGGGCCAAAGGCGGCATCCGCGTCAACCCGAAAACACTGTCGTTGGGCGAACTCGAACGGATGACCCGCCGCTACACCAGCGAAATTGGCATCATCATTGGCCCGACCAAAGATATCCCGGCGCCTGACGTGAACACCAACGAGCAAATCATGGCCTGGATGATGGACACCTATTCGATGAACGAAGGGGCCACAGCCACCGGCGTGGTGACCGGGAAACCAATTGATCTGGGCGGCTCCTTGGGCAGGCGTGATGCGACCGGGCGCGGCGTTTTCACGGTGGGTATGGAGGCCGCATCGCGCATGGGGTTGGACATCAGCAAGTCAAAAATTGCAGTGCAAGGGTTTGGCAATGTCGGCGGCGTTGCCGGCCGGCTGTTCGCCGAAACGGGCGCGAAGATCGTTGCGGTGCAAGACCATGGCGGCACGGTTTTCCGGGAAACCGGTTTGAACGTTGCAGGCTTGCTGGCGCACGTGGCCGCCGTCGGTAGCGTCGCCGGTTATAACGATGCTGAAGTGCTGGAAACCGATTCGTTCTGGGACGTGCCGTGCGATGTCTTGATTCCGGCGGCACTCGAGCAGCAGATCACCGTGCACAACGCGCACCGGATCAAGGCGCGGCTGGTGATTGAAGGCGCAAACGGCCCCACAACACCGGAAGCGGACGACATTTTGAAGGAGCGGCATATCCTCGTCTTGCCCGATGTGATTGCCAATGCTGGCGGCGTGACCGTCAGTTACTTCGAATGGGTGCAGGATTTTTCTAGCTTTTTCTGGAGTGAAGATGAAATCAACGCCCGCTTGGTCCGCATCATGAAAGAAGCATTCGCCGTGGTGTGGCAGGTTGCGGAAGAACACCAGGTAACCCTGCGAACTGCCACTTTTATTGTGGCCTGTAAACGTATTCTCCATGCGCGGGAATTGCGCGGCCTTTACCCCTGAGCAGAACCCTGAAGGGGGGCCCTACTGCAAGGGCTTTTTGAAAGCCTCGGGGATCAGCAGCGGCAGTACTGAAATGCCCTCGTCCAGCAACGCGTCTCGCTCGTCAGGTGACGCGTGCCCGCGAATCGAACGTTCTTCGGCCTCACCATAGTGGATTCGGCGCGCCTCCTCCGCGAATTGGTTGCCCACATCATCAGTGTTGGCAAGAATTTGCTTCGTCATCTCCATCCAGGCCTGAACCATTTCCTGCTTGGGGTCTGGTTGAATCAGCACCTTGTTTGAAGTGGACTCCAATGCCACACCGGTTTTGGCAGGTTGACCCTCTCCGGAAACAGGGTCGGCGGGTGCGATGGCCCCCAGGTTCAAACGCGGTGCGCTAAGCCTTTTGGTGATAGCGGCGCTGCCACACAATGGGCATTGAACCAGACCTCTTGCCAACTGATCCTGAAAATCCGCTTCAGAACCGAACCATCCTTCAAAGCCATGCTGGCTGCCGCAGAAAAGGTCGAGTACCTTCATCGCGTCATGCACCAGCAGGGGATGGTTTAGCCGGGTGTTTCAACAAATACCGGTAGATGAACCCCGGGAAAGCCAATGTCACAAACAATGCTGCCGTGATCGCGTAAAACTCCCAGGTTTGTTTGGAAATTTGTCCAGCTCGTTGCTCCAGCAGCAAGCCGAAAGCACCCGTCAATAAATATAGTGCACAAAGCTCTGCCAACCGGATCCAGCCTGATTTCATTGCTGGCAGGGCAAATAAGCCAAACAGTCTTGAGCTGACGAAAGGCAGATTTGCCATTAGCACGGACACCAGGAGCAAAACCCCTATGACAAAGGACTGAGACAAAAAGTAGCCTCCGTTGACAAAAAGCGTCAGCTTCCCAACATCTTAGTGACGGAATTTGCACAAAGCGTCATCAATGCGCCAGGCAACAAGCCAAGTAGCAGTATTAACGCACCGTTCACCGACAAAACCATCCTCACATCAAGCGATGCCTCGACCCTGGCCACAGTGATGGGTAAATCAAAATACATGACTTTGACGACGCGAAGGTAATAGAAAGCACCGATCAGAGACATCATGACAGCAAAAACCGCCAATGCAATATGAATGGCCTGACCCGACGCTATCAGTGCCTGTAAAACCGACAGCTTTGCATAAAAACCCACCATCGGGGGGATGCCGGCCAAAGAAAAGAGGCAAATGGCCATGACCGCTGCGTAAAGCGGGCTGCGCTGATTCAAGCCGGAAAAATCGGCAATTTCTTCACTTTCAAACCCGTCACGCGCCAGCAACATGATGATGCCAAAACTTGCCAGCGTAGTAAGGACGTAGGTTACAACGTAAAACATGGCAGAGCTATAGGCATTCCCGGCTGACAGCGTGTTGCCGTTGACAAAACCGGACATCAACCCCAGCAAAACAAATCCCATTTGGGATATGGTCGAGAACGCCAACATGCGTTTCAGATTGGTTTGGGCAATTGCAGCTAAATTGCCAATCACCAGAGAGCCAACACTCAACACCATCAGCATTTGCTGCCAATCAGGCGCCAATGGCAACATCCCCTCGACCAAGAGGCGGATACAGATGGCAAAAGCAGCGAGTTTAGGCGCACCACCAATCAGCAAAGTGACGGCTGTTGGCGCACCGTGGTAGACATCGGGTATCCACATGTGAAAAGGCACGACACCCAGCTTGAAGGCCAACCCCGCGACCACAAACACCAAACCAAACACTAAAACCTTGTGATCGACGTTTCCGGAATTGATCGCTTTAAACACCCCATTGATGTCCAGCGACCCGGTTGCACCGTACATCATCGACATGCCATACAACAAGAAACCGGAAGCCATTGCACCCAGCACAAAGTATTTCATGGCCGCTTCGGTTGCGGCCTCATTGTCGCGCCGCAGGGCGACCAATGCGTAACTGGATAACGTCAATAGTTCAAGGCCCATATAGATCACCAGGAAATTGTTCCCCGAGATCATGACGAACATTCCCAACAGCGCAAACATCGACAAACTGAACAGTTCGCCGCCTCGCAACATACCCCTGCCTGCGGCGTAAGGGCGCCCGTAAACCAATGAGACCATGACGGCGATCGTTGCAAAACATTTGAGCCAATTACCCATTTGGTCACTGACAACCATATTGCCAAAGCCGTATACCGTTTCTCCGCCCAGCGCATAAAAGCCCTGCATCAGGGCTACCATGGCCAAAACGGCCATGGTCAAAACATAGGTCAGGTCGCGGCGCGCGCTGGACACCCCGAGGTCGACCAGCGCCACCACACAGGCCATCACCATCAAAACGATTTCCGGATAAATCGCGATCCAGCTGAGTTTGTCAATCATTGTCGAATTCTTTTCAATCGGGCCATATCAGCGTACTTTGGTCGCTGCGACATGCTTCAGAAGCTCTGCCACAGAGGTATCCATCACATCGGTGAAAGGTTTGGGGTAGACCCCCATCCATAAAACGGCTGCGGCCAACAAACCGAGCATGACAAACTCGCGCGCATTGATATCGACCAGGGCCTTCACGTCATCGTTGGCGATAGGGCCCAAATAAACTCGCTTAAACATCCACAACGTATAGGCTGCACCGAATACCAAAGCACTGGCCGCTGCAAAACCAAGCCAAAAATTGGCCTTGACGGCACCCAAAATAACCATCCATTCCCCAACAAACCCGGCCGTTGCGGGCAATCCACAGTTGGCCATTGCAAAGAATAACGCGAAGGCTGTGAATTTGGGCATGGTGTTAACTACCCCACCGTAACTGGCGATTTCTCTGGAATGCATACGGTCATAAAGCACACCGATGCAAAGGAACATTGCACCTGAGACAAAACCATGCGCAATCATTTGAACAATACCGCCGGCAACACCTAAATCATTGAAGATGAAAAAACCGAGCGTCACAAACCCCATATGCGCAACAGATGAATACGCAACAAGCTTCTTCATATCTTCCTGCACCATTGCAACCAGTCCGACATAGACCACGGCTATGGCTGACAGTGCAATGATGAGCCACGCCCACTCACGCGCAGCATCGGGGGCAATAGGCATCGAAAATCGAAGGAAACCGTATGCACCTAATTTCAACATGATGGCCGCCAGCACGGCCGACCCTCCTGTGGGCGCCTCAACGTGTACATCAGGCAGCCATGTATGCACCGGCCACATGGGCACCTTGACCGCAAACGCCGAAAAGAAAGCAAAGAACAGAAGTGTTTGGACGGAAGCCGCCAAAGGAAGTTTGTGCCAGGTGGCAATGTCAAAACTGCCCCCGGATTTCGTATACAAATAAATCAGAGCAACCAACATCAACAATGAGCCAAGCAGCGTATAGAGGAAAAACTTGAAAGCGGCGTAGATTTTGTTGGGGCCGCCCCAAATGCCGATGATGAGATACATCGGTATCAACGTCGCTTCAAAAAAGACGTAGAAAAGCAAACCGTCGAGGGCGCAAAAAACACCAATCATCAGCCCGCTCAAAATCATGAACGCACCCATGTACTGATTGACCCGCTGGGTGATGACCTCCCAGCCGGCGATCACAACCACGAGATTGATAAAAGCCGTTAGAAGTACAAACCAGAAGGAAATGCCATCAACGCCCAAGTGATAAAAAACATTGAAGCGCTCAATCCAAGGGGCATTTTCAACAAACTGCATGGCTGCAGTACCTAGCTTGAAACCGCTGTAGAGCGGCAAAGTCACCAAAAAGCTGACCAAGGCCCCAATCAGGGCAAACCAACGAACGGCTCGGGCCTGATCGTCCCGGCCCAACGCCAATAACACGACACCAAATGCAATAGGTGTCCAGATGGCGAGACTCAATAAACCCATGGTCCCGCTACTCCTACTTAAGCCAGACGAAATACGTCATCATGACAAACACACCCAAAATCATCGCCAGAGCGTAGTGATAGAGGTACCCGGACTGTACCCAGCGAATCAAAGCGGAAACCGCCCCAATCACTTTCCAGGAACCATTGACCAGGCCGCCATCAATAATGGCCTGATCGCCACGCTTCCACAAACCCGTTCCCAATGCCCGCGCTCCACGCGCCAATACGTTTTCATTGAACCAATCCATGTAGTATTTGTTTTCCAATAAGGTGTACAACGGCATGAACTTGGATTTAATCGCCGCAGGCAAAGCCGGATTAATCATATACATGTAGTAGGAAGACGCGACACCCGCCACGGCCAACCAGAACGGTGCAGTGCTCAGTGCATGCAGCGCCATACCCCACGGGCCGTGGAAAGCCTTGGCCATTTCCAGCATGACAGGTGTTCGGGCGATTGCGTCAGCCATGAGATGACCGTAAAGCATGGGCGTAATCGTCATAAAGCCAATGACCACAGAGGGTATTGCCAACAGGATCAGCGGAAGCGTCACAACCCAGGGTGATTCATGCGGGTTATGGCTGTCTGCAACAGACACGTGCGCCGCTGCGCCGTGTGAAGAAGCCACATCATGGTGATCATCACAGTGGTGCACATTGTCATGATGCGCTTCCGGATTTTTGTCAAAACGCTCTTTGCCATGGAAAACCAGGAAATACATCCGGAAGGAATAGAAAGCGGTGACAAACACACCTGCTAGGACTGCGAAATTGGCAAATCCAGCTCCCGGTATGGTGGTTGCGTGCACGGCATCAATGATGCTGTCTTTAGAGTAGAAGCCTGAAAACAGTGGCGTACCAATCAATGCCAAAGATCCCAGCAAAGAGGTGACCCAAGTGATGGGCATGTATTTGCGCAGCCCACCCATCCAGCGAATGTCCTGGTTATGGTGGCATCCCATGATGACGGAACCTGCACCCAAAAACAACAGCGCCTTGAAAAACGCATGTGTCATCAAATGGAACACCGCCACCGAGTAGGCTGAAGCACCTAACGCAACCGTCATGTACCCGAGCTGCGACAGCGTTGAATAGGCCACCACGCGTTTGATGTCGTTTTGGATGATCCCGAGGAACCCCATAAACAAAGCAGTGATAGCCCCAATCACCAGCACAAAGCTCAAAGCAGTTGTACTCATTTCAAACAATGGCGACATTCTGGCGACCATAAAAATACCAGCCGTCACCATCGTCGCAGCGTGAATCAAGGCAGAGATGGGTGTGGGGCCCTCCATGGAATCTGGCAGCCAGACATGCAAGGGGAATTGAGCCGATTTGCCCATCGCGCCGATAAAAAGGCTAATACAGATCACCGTAACCAATAACCAGGAAGTACCTGGAAACGCTAGTTTCGATAAGTCACCTGCCTTGGCAAACACTTCCGAATAGTTCAATGTTCCGGCAAAGGCAACGATCAATCCAATGCCCAAAATGAACCCAAAGTCGCCGACACGATTCACCAGGAACGCCTTCATGTTCGCAAAAATAGCGGTTGGCTTGTTGAACCAAAACCCGATCAGCAGATACGACACCAAACCCACGGCTTCCCAACCAAAAAATAATTGCAGCAAGTTGTTGCTCATGACGAGCATAAGCATCGAAAACGTGAACAGCGAAATATAGGCAAAGAATCGGTTGTAACCCGCATCCTCTTCCATGTACCCAATCGTGTAAATGTGAACCATCAGGGAAACAAAAGTCACGACACACATCATCATGGCGGTCAGTCCGTCCACCAAAAACCCAATCTCCATCTTCAGACTACCAACCGTCATCCAGGTATAGAGGGTTTCGTTAAACCGGGCATCGTGAACCACTACATCACGCAAAGTTGACACGGAAAGCAAGAAGGCAAGAAGGACACCCAAAATGGTGAGGCCATGGGATGTCCGACGCCCGATCAGATTGCCACCAAATGCCGTGCCAAACACGCCCGCCAGCAATGCGCCCGCAAGGGGCGCCAACGGCACGATCAAAAGGGTTGTTGCGGAAAGGGTCTGACTCATAATTAAAAGTGGTAAACCTGGAAGTCAGCCTTTGAGCGTATTGAGTTCGTCGACATTGATGTTGGACTTGTTACGAAACAGCTGTACCAAAATGGCCAACCCGATAGCAGACTCAGCGGCAGCAACTGTCAAAATGAAGAACACAAAAACCTGCCCATGCATATCGCGCAGGAAATACGAAAACGCCACGAAGTTCATGTTGACCGCCAACAGCATGAGTTCAATCGCCATCAACAACACAATCAGGTTCTTTCGATTCAGAAAAATACCGATGACAGACAGCGCAAACAGCATGCCGCCTAAAGACAAATAGTGACCCAAAGTAACTGTCATGGTTTGAAGCCCTCCGTTGACTCATTTGCAGGCAGCGTAGCTTCAACCCCGCGAGTCGGATTCATCTTGACAACAACCATTCGATCAGCCGCCTTGACCCGTACTTGATCTGACGGGCTTGCATATTTACTGTCTTTGCGTTGACGCAGGGTCAATGCGATGGCCGCAATCATGGCTACCAATAAAATGAAGGCGGCAATTTCCAGCGGGTATACATACTGCGAATAAAGCAGTTTGCCGAGTTCCTTAGTATTGGATACCTGCGCGGCAGCACTGACCACACCGGACGGTTTTGCCACGTCCGCCGTCCGGAACCCGCCTAGAACCACTGCCACCATTTCCAGGGCAATAACTGACCCCAAAAAACCGGCAAGCGGAAAGTGTTTCCAGAAACCCTGCCGCAAACCAGACATATCGATGTCAAGCATCATGACGACGAACAAAAACAACACCATCACAGCACCCACATAAACCAGCACCAATGTGATGGCCAGGAACTCGGCCTGAAGAAGCATCCAAAGCGCAGCCGCCTGCGTGAAGGCAAGCACCAGATACAGTGCGGCATAGACGGGGTTACGCGCCGTGATAACCCGAAAAGACGCAAACAGCATCACTGCTGAAAATAGGTAAAAAAAACCTGTTTTGGTATCCATGGCAACTCGTCAGGTGTCTCGCTCAGTTAGCGGAATTTCGCATCGGCAGCACGGTTAGCGGCAATTTCCGCCTCATAACGGTCGCCAACAGCCAACAACATGTCCTTGGTGAAATAGAGGTCACCCCGTTTTTCACCGTGGTACTCGAGAATATGCGTCTCAACAATGGAGTCCACCGGGCAGCTTTCTTCGCAAAAACCACAAAAAATGCATTTGGTCAGGTCAATGTCGTAGCGGCTGGTGCGACGAGATCCATCCGCCCGCACCTCCGATTCAATCGTGATGGCCATTGCCGGACAAACGGCTTCACACAACTTGCAGGCAATGCAGCGTTCTTCGCCATTTTCATAACGACGCAATGCATGCAAACCACGAAAGCGGGGGCTCAATGGCGTTTTTTCTTCGGGAAACTGTATGGTGAGCTTGCGCCGAAATGCATAACGCCCCGTCAAAGCCAGGCCCTTGAACAGCTCAAACAGAAGAAAACTGGACAAAAAATCCTTCAGCGAAAACGCCGATAAACCTGTTGCCGGGGATATTGCAGTAGTGGTTGACATGGTAAAAACGGGTTACTTCCAGATGGTCAATGATGTCTGCATCCATGCACCAATCACAACCAACCATACCAAAGTCACTGGAATGAATATTTTCCAGCCCAAGCGCATGATCTGGTCATAGCGAAACCGGGGCAACGTGGCACGAATCCAGATAAACAAGGTGACCACAGCACAGGTTTTGAGTCCCAGCCAAATCCAGCCGGGAATCCAGACAAAGAAGTCGCTTTGAAGTGGTGGCAGCCAGCCCCCCAAAAACATGACCGAGGCCAACACGGATATCAGCCACATGTTGGCGTACTCAGCCAAATAAAACATGGCATATGACATGCCTGAGTACTCAACCATGTGCCCCGCAACGATTTCTGACTCACCTTCAACAACGTCAAACGGATGGCGGTTCGTTTCGGCAAGGCCAGAGATGATGTAAACAAAGAAAATTGGCAAGAGTGGTAGCCAATTCCAGGATAAAAAATTCAAGCCTGCAACTGCGAACTGCCCGACGGATTGACTCAGCACGATATCGGTGAGATTCATGCTGCCAGAAATCATCAACACAACGACCAGGCAAAAACCCATCGCGATTTCATAACTGACCATCTGGGCCGACGCGCGCAACGCACCCAAAAACGCATACTTCGAATTCGATGCCCAGCCTGCAATCACAACCCCATAAACCTCCATCGAGGTAATGGCCATGATAAATAACAGGCCCGCGTTGACATTTGACAGCACGACATCCGGGCCAAATGGCACCACGGCCCAAGCCGCCAGTGCCGGCATGATGGTCAGGATCGGCCCCAACAAAAACAGGCCCTTGTTGGCTGCCGCAGGAACCAAGATTTCCTTGCCCATAAGTTTCAGGGCATCTGCAATGGGTTGAAGCAAACCAAAAGGCCCCACACGATTCGGACCGATCCGTATTTGAATCCAGCCGATAAGCTTGCGCTCCCAAAGCGTCAAATAGGCAACTGCTCCCAAGAGCGGTAACACGATGGCTACGATTTTGATCAAATTCCAGAGTACAGGCCACACCAAAGCGCTCCACCAGTTCGCCGCCAACATGCCTTGCCCCACACTGAACATGGCGTCAATCATGCCACCACCTCCCGTACACGGCTGTCGGCCGTCATCTGCAAAGACGACGCACGTCGAACAATGCAGTCGAGTTGATAGATTGACGCGACAACCGGCGCTCCACAGGCGCCCGCAGCAAGTTTCACCTCGGTTTGGCAAGCGTTGCTCAATCGGCCTTCAACCAAGCTGCCCTCATGCGTGGCATCGGCCAACAACGCATCGGCAACTTCCTGCGCGGATTCACAATCAAACCCGGACAAGCCCAGCATATTGCCTAAAACGCGCAATACTTTCCAGCCAGGTCGCGTTTCCCCCAGGGGCTTGACAACCGCATGGAAACTTTGAACCCGCCCCTCGGCGTTGATAAAAGTTCCTGGCGTTTCAGTGAACGGCGCGATGGGCAAAATCACATCTGCAAAGGCCATATTGGCCTTGAATGGATTCAGGCTCACCACCATTTGACACTGCCCCAACGTATTGACGGCAGAGGTACCTGCAGCCGAATCAAACTCCGGCTCCGTATTCAGCAACATGACCGCTTTGATTCCGCCAGCCAACATTTGCGCCGCATTCAGACCATTGGCGCCAGGCGTGGCTTGGGCTGTTTGGGCACCCACGGTATTGGCGGCTTCTGTCAAGTAGCCAACAGACGCGTTGGTTTGATCGCCGATCCAATTGGCAAGCGCCAGCAAACTTGAAGCGCAGCCATGATGCGCGGCACCATTACCCAGCAAGATCGCCTTGCGTTCCCCACTCAGCAATGACCGGGCAATTGCATTAGCAATGGTGCCGACCTCTACGGATACCGGGGAAGGCACGTCCTTCAGTTTGGCGACACCGCAGGCCACTTCCGCCAGTGATGTCAACCAGCCATCGGCTTGTGAAACCAGGGTATTTTGTACCGGTAACGCCCAATCCTGTGTTACTGAATGGATCACACTGACCACACACCCGTTCCGAACGGCTTGACGAATTCTTTGTGCAAACAAGGGGTGATCCTTGCGCAAATTTGAACCAATAACCAGCACCCTGTCCAATTTGGACAACGAAGCAATGGATGTCCCTAACCAACGGGCTCCTTTGCCGCCATTTGAATCAAATTCGGCATTGCGAAGCCGGTAGTCAATGTTTTCACTGCCAAGCCCACGAATCAAGCTGGCCGCGAGGGAAATCTCCTCCAGCGTACTGTGGGGGCTGACCAACGCACCCAAACTTGCGCCGCCATGATCCGTCTTGATTTGTTTCAAACCATTGGCCACGTATTCCAGCGCGGTTTGCCAATCGACGGTTTTCCAGTTGCCGCCCTGCTTCAGCATCGGTGCCGTCAGACGCTCATCGCTGTTCAATGCCTCGTAGGAAAAGCGGTCGCGGTCGGCAATCCAGCATTCGTTTACGGCCTCGTTTTCCAGCGGCACGACGCGCATGACTTTGTTGTTTTTCACTTGAACAACCAAGTTGGTACCCGTGGAGTCATGGGGGCTGATGGATTTGCGGCGAGACAACTCCCATGTCCGGGCACTGTATCGGAATGGTTTGCTGGTAAGCGCACCCACAGGGCAGATGTCAATCATGTTGCCCGACAGTTCGGAATCGATGGAATGCCCAATGAAGGTTTCGATTTCTGCGTGCTCGCCCCGATGCGACATGCCGAGTTCCATGACACCCGCAACTTCTTGACCAAAACGTACACAGCGCGTGCAATGAATGCAGCGACTCATTTCTTGCATAGAAATCAAAGGGCCAACGTCCTTGACCGCGACCACGCGCTTTTCCTCTTGGTACCGCGACGTTGAGCCGCCATACCCCACGGCCAAGTCCTGCAATTGGCATTCACCGCCCTGATCACAAATGGGACAATCCAACGGATGGTTAATCAGCAAAAACTCCATCACAGACTGTTGTGCCTTGATCGCTTTTTCACTTTTCGTGCGCACAATCATGCCCTGTGTCACCGGCGTTGCGCATGCAGGCATCGGCCTGGGCATTTTCTCGACATCGACCAAACACATCCTGCAGTTGGCAGCAATGCTGAGTTTCTTGTGGTAACAGAAATGGGGAATGTATGTGCCCGCATTGTCAGCGGCGTGCATGATCACGCTGCCTTCCTTGACCGATACTTTCTTTCCGTCGAGTTCGATTTCAATCATTCGCTGGGCTCGTTCAGACGTAAGCAGGGACCAGACAGGTCTTGTGCTCAATATGGTATTCAAACTCATGGCGGAAATGTTTGATCATGGCGCGCACGGGCATGGCGGCGGCGTCGCCCAATGCGCAGATCGTGCGGCCCATGATGTTGTCGGCCACGGAATTGAGCAAGTCCATGTCGCTCGGACGGCCATGTCCGGTTTCAATGCGATCAACCATGCGTGACAGCCAGCCTGTGCCTTCGCGGCACGGTGTGCATTGGCCACACGACTCATGCATGTAAAAGTAGCTCAAGCGTTGCAGGGATTTCACCATGCACCGGCTGTCATCCAAAACAATGACGGCACCCGAGCCCAACATGGAACCGGCTTTGGCGATGGAATCGTAATCCATCGTGCATTCCATCATGATGCTGGCGGGCAAGATGGGCGACGACGACCCACCGGGAATCACTGCTTTCAACTGACGGCCTTTGCGTACCCCGCCGGCTAGCTCCAGCAGTTTTGCAAATGGCGTTCCCAAGGGTACTTCGTAGTTGCCTGGCAACTCCACATCGCCGCTAACGGAATAGATCTTGGTGCCGCCGTTGTTGGGCTTACCACAAGCCAAGTAGGCAGCACCACCGTTGCGGATGATCCAAGGCACCGCGGCAAACGTTTCGGTATTGTTAATCGTGGTTGGTTTGCCATACATGCCAAAACTAGCCGGGAATGGCGGCTTGAACCGTGGCTGGCCCTTCTTTCCTTCCAGCGATTCGAGCAAAGCGGTTTCTTCCCCACAAATGTAGGCCCCAAAACCGTGGAATGCGTGAAGCTCAAAGCTGTAACTACCGCCCAGAATGTTGTCACCCAGATACCCGGCCGCGCGGGCCTCTTCCAGCGCCTCCTCAAACCGGTCGTAACTGGCGAAAATTTCGCCATGTATGTAGTTATACCCGACCGAAATGCCCATAGCGTAGGCGGCGATGATCATGCCTTCAATCACAATATGCGGATTGAACTGCAAGATGTCGCGGTCTTTGCAGGTGCCAGGTTCGCCTTCGTCGGAGTTGCAGACAAGGTATTTTTGACCCGGAAACTGGCGTGGCATGAAGCTCCACTTCAAACCCGTCGGGAAACCCGCGCCACCACGACCGCGAAGTGCGGATTCCTTGACGGTTGCGATGACCTGTTCCTGCGTCATTCCAGCGGGCTTGCCCTCTTCGACGGGTGCCCCATCTTTGCCCAAGACTTTGCGCAAAGCCTGATAACCGCCTCTGGCTTCATAGTCTTTGAGCCGCCAATTGCTGCCGTTCAAATCCGCGTAAATTTGGGGATTAATGTGCCGGCTGTGAAAACAAGTCTCAACGCCCAAAGCAGCGAATTGAGCCAATACTTGTGTTGCGGTCGTCATGGGCCTGCCACCACTTCCGGCTTTGCAGTTCGCAAACCATCTATCAGTTGATCGAGTTTTTCGTTGCTCATAAAGCTACACATATGACGGTCGTTCACCAACATCACCGGCGAATCAGCACAGGCACCTAGGCACTCACTCTGTTGCAAAGTGAAGAAACCGTCCGCGGTGGTTTGTCCCATGCTGATACTCAGCCGCTGCTCAAGATGTTTAAGCGCCTTGGCGCCATCGCGCAACTGGCACGGCAAATTAGTGCAAACGTTTAGCTTGAACTTGCCAACGGGCCGTTGGTTGTACATGTTGTAAAACGTCGTGACTTCGTGTACCGCCATGGGCGCCATACCCAAATAGTCGGCAATTTCCTGCTCGCTTTCGACGCTCACATGACCCAACTCTTGCTGGGCAATGGCCAGGCACGCCATAACGGCCGACTGTTTTTGGTCTGCCGGATATTTGGCGACCTCAACGGCAAAACGCTGTTTTGCTGCATCAGAGATCATCGATCAATCTCCCCAAAAACGATATCCATCGTGCCAATGATGGCAACTGCGTCTGCAATCATGTGGCCACTTGCCATTTCGTTGAGGCCCGCCAAATGTGCAAAACCTGGCGCTCGAATTTTGAGACGGTAAGGCTTGTTGGCGCCGTCACTGACAATATAAATGCCAAATTCGCCCTTGGGGTGCTCTACGGCTGCATAGGCCTCACCCTCGGGCACATGGAATCCTTCGGTGAACAATTTGAAATGGTGGATCAACTCCTCCATGTTCGACTTCATCGATTCACGATTCGGCCCCGCCACCTTGTGGTTATCTGTGATCACCGGCCCGGGATTGGCTCGCAACCAATTAACACATTGTTTGATGATGTGGTTGGATTGCTTCATCTCCTCCATGCGGACGAGGTAGCGGTCGTAGCAGTCACCCGTTTTGCCAACGGGAATGTCGAAGTCGAGACGGTCATAGACATCGTAGGGTTGCTTCTTGCGCAGATCCCAGGCGACACCGGAGCCGCGCAGCATGGCACCCGTGAACCCCAGGTTCATGGCGCGCTCAGGCGTGACGACGCCGATACCCACCGTGCGCTGCTTCCAGATGCGGTTGTCGGTGAGCAGGGTGTGGTATTCGGCGTGATTCGCCGGGAACCTCTGGGTGAAGTCGTCGATGAAATCCAGCAGGCTGCCACTGCGGTTTGAATTCAATTCGGCAATCGCTTTGGCATTGCGTGTCTTGTTGACTTTGTACTGGGCCATCGAATCCGGCAAATCGCGGTACACACCGCCAGGCCTGAAATAGGCTGCATGCATGCGCGCGCCACTGGCCGCTTCGTACATATCGAACAGGTCTTCACGTTCGCGAAAGGCGTAGAGCAACAACGTCATCGCACCGCAATCCAGACCGTGCGCGCCAACCCACAACAAATGGTTGAGCAGCCGTGTAATTTCTGAAAACATCACACGGATGTATTGGGCACGCAGAGGAACCTCGATGCCCATCAGTTTTTCAATCGCCAGGCAATAGGCGTGTTCGTTGCACATCATTGAAACGTAATCGAGCCTGTCCATATAGGGCAGGCTTTGAATATACGTTTTGCTTTCAGCCAGTTTTTCAGTGGCGCGGTGCAATAGCCCAATGTGTGGATCAGCCCGCTGGATGACTTCGCCGTCTAATTCCAACACCAGGCGCAATACGCCGTGGGCGGCAGGGTGTTGCGGCCCGAAATTCAGGGTGTAGTTTTTAATCTCAGCCATTCAGACCACCGTAGTTGTCTTCGCGAATAATGCGGGGCGTAATTTCACGTGGCTCGATCGACACGGGTTGATAGATGACCCGCTTTTTCTCGGCGTCGTACCGCATCTCAACATGCCCAGTGGTGGGGAAATCCTTGCGAAACGGGTGGCCAATAAAACCGTAGTCGGTCAAAATACGGCGCAAATCGTTGTGCCCTTCAAAAACAATACCGAACAAGTCGAATGCTTCACGCTCAAACCAGCTGACCGAGGCCCACAGGCCAGTTAAGGAAGCCACCACGGGCACATCGTCACTCGGCGCAAACACCTTCAGGCGCACACGCTGGTTGAGCGCAACCGACAGTAGATGTGAAACGACGCAATACCGTTGGTTAGCCCACGGGATGCTGGTATCGGCCTTGTATTCCGAATAATCCACTCCGCACAAATCGACTAATATTTCAAACTGGCAACCGGCGTCGGTTTTCAAAATACCAGCCGCTTCTAGGTAATTTGCCGCGGCAACGTAGACCGTTACCTCACCAAAAGCAACGTCTACACGCAGTGCTTTATCTGTCAAGGCAGCGCCGACCGTAGCTGCCAGCGCCTTAGGATCAACAGCAAATTCAGACATGAAACTACCGTTGGCCCTCAAACACGCGCAATCGTCTGGGTGCGACGAATTTTTTGCTGCAATTGAATGATGCCGTAGAGCAATGCTTCCGCTGTGGGGGGGCAGCCCGGCACATAAACGTCGACCGGAACAATACGATCGCAGCCGCGCACGACCGAATAGCTGTAGTGGTAATAGCCACCACCATTGGCGCATGAACCCATGCTGATCACCCAACGCGGCTCGCTCATCTGGTCATAGACTTTGCGCAGGGCCGGCGCCATTTTGTTGCAAAGGGTACCGGCCACGATCATCAAATCAGACTGGCGCGGACTGGCCCGAAAAACCTCTGCGCCAAAACGGCTGATGTCATAACGCGAAGCGGCGGCGTGCATCATCTCGACGGCACAACAGGCCAACCAAAAAGACATGGGCCACAAAGAACCCGTTTTGGCCCAATTCATCACCGAGTCATACGACGTGGTGACAAACCCTTCCTTGAAGACACCTTCAATCATGGTGGTTCCCCTGCATTGCCATCACGTCATTCCCAATCGAGGGCGCCTTTTTTCCATTCGTAGATAAAACCCACGACCAAAACACCCAAAAAGGTCATCATTGACCAAAACCCCACGGGGCCAATTTCTTTCAAAGTGACAGCCCAAGGAAACAGAAAGGCGATTTCAAGATCAAACAAGATGAACAGGATGGCCACCAGGTAATAACGCACGTCAAACTTCATGCGGGCATCTTCAAACGCCTCAAAACCGCATTCGTAGGGTGAGTTTTTCGCAGCGTTCGGACGGTTGGGGCCCAGTACGTAACCAATGATTTGCGGCGCTACACCGACGACGATTCCAACCAGGATGAACAGCAGCACCGGAAAATATTGATCGAGATTCATCGTCGTACTTATCACTCTTCAAGGCGTTTGACTTTTCAGGGACTCTCGATTGTTTTCAAACTACTTTTGACTACTCAGGGCGCTTCTGACTTTTCAGGACAATTCGGACCTGTTGGGCAAGCATCAATTGTCGGTATTTGTCTGGTGCCGTCGGCGAGACTCGAACTCGCACAGCTTTCGCCACTACCCCCTCAAGATAGCGTGTCTACCAATTTCACCACGACGGCATTTCAAGGCTAAAAAGGGCATGAGGACGAACCCTTTCTCACCATGCTCATTCTAGCGTGAAAAGCAGCAGAAACCCTTAGGTGCTAGCCGCCTTTTTGGCACCGAAATCGAGTCTTACTTGGAAGGAATTTGAGCTGCGCCTGATGCCGGTACGGCAGGTGTCGGCGCAACCGCAGAGGGCGGGATTGCCGAAGGCGCAGATGCAGCCGGGCTGGCACCTGCCGGCACTGCCGCAGCCGGCCCTTCCAGCACACTGCCGCTACCACCCGTTGACGTGGTACGCAAATTGCCAAAATAGGCCAAAGCCAAGGTTGCGACAAAAAATACAGTGGCCAGAACGGCCGTGGTACGCGACAGGAAATTAGCGCTGCCGGTCGCGCCAAACAGGCTGCCCGAACTGCCGCTGCCAAATGCGGCACCCATATCGGCACCTTTGCCGTGTTGAACCAGAATCAGACCAATCATGACAACCGCAGACAACATCTGCACAGCCAAAACAATATTCAAAATGATGGACAACTTACGCTCCTAAAACGAGATATTCAAGCCGTTGCAGCCAACACCGCTGCCGCAGATTCGATAATTTTCAGAAAATCGGGCGCTTTCAGCGACGCCCCGCCAATCAAACCACCATCAATGTCGGGTTGCACCAACAACGACGCTGCGTTGGCTGCGTTCATGCTGCCACCGTACAAAATGAGAATGCGCTGGTCATGTGATGTGGCGGCCTTGAGCTGGGCCCGCAGAACCGCGTGCACCTGCTGGGCTTCTTGGACAGTAGCGGTTTTGCCGGTACCAATAGCCCAAACCGGCTCGTAAGCCACCACAATTTCGCTGATGCAATGGCCATTCACGTGGATCACTGCCGCCAGTTGCCGCTTCACCACTTCTTCGGTTTTACCTGCTTCACGTTCGGCCAGGGTTTCACCGACACAGACGATCGGGGTTACGCCGCAGGCCAGCGCCCGTTGCGCTTTGGCTGCGACTGTCGCGTCAGATTCGCCATGGTATTGGCGACGCTCCGAGTGGCCCACCAGCACATAACGAGCACCCAGTTCCTGCAGCATGGAAGCCGAAACTTCACCGGTGTAAGCACCCGACTCGTGCGCAGAAACATCCTGAGCCCCCATGCTGATACCCGTACCGGTCGCGCTGCTGGCGTTGTTCAGGCTAACTTGCGAGATGTTCGAACCAATTGGGCTGTTCGCCAGCGAAGCCTGTACTTGAGCCAAATAAGCCAACGGTGGGCAAACGACCACCCGGACATGACTGGCACCCCCCGTGCCTTGTTGCAGCGCCTCCAGCAAGGCCGCATTTGCCGCCAAAGAGCCGTTCATCTTCCAGTTGCCGACAATCAGTTTGCTTTTCATGGTCAGTTCAGGCTACAGAACGGGGCCAAGTCAGCACAATTTTGCCGATATGAGCGTTTGATTCCATCAAGGCGTGCGCCTGGGCAGCACCACTCAATTGGCCCTGGCCCTGTCCATCACCTGCCGCATCAAAGGTTTTGTAAATCACAGGTTTGATGGCACCCGATTCGATCAGCGGCCATACGTGTTGCAACAGGCTTTTGGCTATGGCAGCCTTAAAGGCTACCGGACGAGGGCGCAAGGTTGAACCCATGATTTGCAAACGGTTGCGCAGCACCAGGCCGGCGTTGATTTCACTCTTGACACCACCTTGAACGGCAATGATGGTCAAACGGCCATCAGGCGCAAGGCATTCGATCTCGCGCGCCACGTAAGGGCCCGCCACCATGTCCAGAATGACATCAACACCCGCGCCGTTGGTGATGCGTTTCACTTCGACCACGAAATCATGGGTTTTGTAATTGATGGCGTGGTCTGCACCCAACTCAAGGCAGGCAGCGCATTTGTCGTCACTGCCCGCTGTCACGATAACGGTTGAACCCATGGCTTTGGCCATGGCGATGGCGGTAACGCCGATGCCGCTGGAACCGCCCTGAATCAGCAAGGTTTCGCCTTTTTGCAGACGAGCCCGGTCATAAACATTAGTCCAAACGGTGAAGAAGGTCTCGGGCAGTGCCGCTGCCTCCACATCGCTCAGGACTGCAGGCGTTGGCAGGCACTGGGCCACCGGCGCAACACACGCTTCGGCATAACCACCACCGGCCACCAGCGCACAAACCCGGTCACCGATTTTGAAACCTGCCGCAGCCATGGCCACAGCATCGCCGGATTCAATCACACCCGCCACTTCCAAGCCCGGCAGATCAGAAGCACCGGGCGGCACCGGGTAGTTGCCGGTACGCTGCAAGACATCGGGGCGGTTCACGCCACTGGCTGCCACCCGTATCAGCAATTCACCCGCCTCCGCAACCGGTGCAGCACGCTCAGCCGCGCACAACACTTCAGGCGGTCCAAATTTAACTATTTCTATGCACTTCATAAAATTAAAAAGCGATATTGTTCACGTATTAATTGCACAATTAGCTATTATATTTATAATAAATACGATTAAAATAACTAAATTATTCAGACAAAAACTTAAATTTATGCGCTTTCAGACCCCTGTGGCGAGGTGGCTTGTGGTGCCGACTGTTGCGGTTGGCGCTCTTCACGGGGAGCGCGGTCTTCGCGGTGGCCACGGTCTTCACGCGGTCCACGGCTGTGCTGCGGACGATCGTTGTAGGGGCGGTCACCACGGGGGCGATCATCGTGCGGGCGGTCGTTTTCCATGCCGGCCGGGCGGTCCAGCAAGGCCTTCATCGACAGCTTGATACGGCCTTTTTCGTCAGTCTCCATCACTTTGACTTTGATGATCTGGCCTTCTGACAAATAGTCGGAGACCTTTTCAACCCGCTCGTGGGCAATCTGGCTGATGTGCAGCAGGCCATCTTTGCCGGGCAGCAGGTTGACCAATGCACCGAAATCCAGCAGCTTGGTGATCGGGCCTTCGTAGACCTTGCCGATTTCGACTTCAGCGGTAATCTGCTCGATGCGCTTTTTGGCAATCTCGGCCTTGTCAGCGTCAGTGGCGGCGATGGTGATGGTGCCGTCTTCGTCGATGTTGATCTGGCAACCGGTTTCTTCGGTTAACGCGCGAATGACAGCGCCACCCTTGCCGATCACGTCGCGGATCTTCTCGGGGTTGATCTTCATGGTGAACAGCTTGGGCGCGAAGCTCGACACATCGGTCTTGGCTTCGCCCATCGCAGCTTGCATTTTTTCCAGAATGTGCATGCGCGCTTCTTTGGCCTGCGCCAACGCCACTTGCATGATCTCTTTGGTGATGCCCTGGATTTTGATGTCCATTTGCAAGGCGGTGATGCCGTTGGTGGTACCGGCCACCTTGAAATCCATGTCGCCCAGGTGG
>JANOWY010000421.1:0-7123 GCA_031418135.1 Rhodoferax sp.
GGGGCCGTAGCTCCGTCAATGGTTAAAAAACATCAACCATCAAACGGAACCTGCGCCAACCGGGGCCCGGAATGAATCCGGTTCGGCTGTGTGAGCGCTTGGGGCTTATTTGTCGCGGTTAACGGTTCACACCAGTGAACCGACGCGAAGCCCGGTGAATGAAGGCAGATGCACAAATACGCCAAACATTTCAGCGTAGCCTTCGATTATGGCATGAATCCGGGTTTTTACCTAGCGCCTGTCAAGACCAGGTCAAAATAAATGGTAGATTGATTCAAGGCTTTGTGCGGTGCCTGATGTCTCAGCCGCCAGAAAATGGGTGCGGTAATGTTCCAGCTCGTCAATCGACTCATGCACATCCGCCAGCGCCGTGTGGCGCTGTTTTTTCTTGAATGATTTGTACACATCGGGCCGCCAGCGTTTGGCCAGCTCTTTGAGCGTGCTGACATCAATGTTCCGGTAGTGGAAAAAAGCTTCCAGCTCAGGCATTTCGTTGACCAGAAAACGCCGGTCTTGGCTGATGCTGTTGCCACATAAGGGCGATACACCCTTTTTTACAAAAGGCACCAAAAACTCAATGATCTTCACCTGCGCGGCTGCCGCATCCAGGGTCGAAGCACGCACTTTGTCGGTCAAGCCGCTCTTGCCGTGGGTACCCTGGTTCCATTTGTCCATTTTGGCCAGTTGATCATCACTTTGATGAATCACCAACACCGGGCCTTCGATTCGGGGCACCAGCGATGGGCCCGTCACAATCACGGCAATTTCAATGATTTTGTCAATGGCGGGATCCAGCCCGGTCATTTCACAATCGATCCACACCAGGTTTTGGTCAGTTTTTTTCAGTGCGGGCGCGGCACCGCCGGGTTTTTGATCTGGCATGCCTTGAATTGTCACCGATGGCCTAAACTTGAATGACATGCAAAATTCCATTTCATCTTCCACGGTTTTTACCCTGGCTTTTTCGGCTGTTTTGCTGATCGGGCTTGCGGTGCGGTACTGGTTGTCCTCCAGGCAGATACGCTTCGTCGCACAACATCGCGACACGGTACCTGCGGCATTTGCGAAACAGGTTTCATTGGCAGCGCATCAAAAAGCGGCTGACTACACCCTGGCCAAATCGCGCCTTGGCTTGCTTGAAATGGCCCTTGGTACGGCAGTACTGTTGGGCTGGACGCTGTTGGGTGGTCTTGATGCGTTGAATCAAGGCCTCGTGCAATGGCTGGGGGTCGGCATGTTGCAGCAAATGGCATTGCTCGTCACGTTTGCGTTGATCGGCTCATTGATCGATTTGCCGATGACGCTGTACCAGACCTTTGTGCTGGAAGAACAATTCGGTTTCAACAAAATGACCTTCAAGTTGTGGTTGGCAGATACCGTGAAGTCAACGTTGATAGGCGCTGCCGTTGGCCTGCCCATCGTTGCCCTGATTTTGTGGGTCATGGGTGCGTTGGGCACCTACTGGTGGCTCTGGGCCTGGGGCTTGTGGATGGGCTTCAACCTGCTTTTATTGCTGATTTATCCGACGTTTATTGCCCCGCTGTTCAACCAATTCAAACCGCTGGAGGACGACGCGCTCAAAACGCAGGTTACCGCATTGATGCAGCGCTGTGGTTTTGCCGCCAAGGGGCTGTTTGTCATGGACGGCAGCAAACGCAGCGCACACGCCAACGCCTATTTCACCGGTTTTGGTGCCTCCAAACGCGTGGTTTTTTATGACACCTTGTTGGCCAAGCTGTCGCCCGGCGAAGTGGATGCAGTGCTGGCCCACGAGTTGGGGCATTTCAAGCACAAACACGTCATCAAGCGCATCGTGTCGATGTTCGCCATGAGCCTGGCAGGTTTTGCTTTGTTGGGCTGGCTGGCGTCACGCAGCTGGTTTTACCAGGGGCTGGGCATTGCGCCCAATGTGATTGGCCCCAACAATGCGCTGGCACTGCTGATTTTCATGATGGTGACCCCCTTGTTCAGCTTTTTCATTTCACCCTTGTTTGCCCAACTCTCGCGCAAACACGAGTTTGAAGCCGATGCCTATGCCGTCCAGCAAACCAGTGGTGCTGATTTGTCCACTGCGCTGCTCAAGCTGTATGAAGACAATGCCTCGACCCTCACGCCAGATCCGGTTTATGTGCGGTTTTATTACTCCCACCCGCCCGCCAGCGAGCGGCTAGCCCGCATGGGTGCCTAACAGCATTTGCCAATGATTCTCAAGAAAAAAGACTGGTCTGTTCATAAAAGAATTGCATTGTCAGCTACTAATATCGTAGCAAAACTGGCGCTGCTTGAGGGTTGGAATTTGTCCGGTGATGGCGAGG
Source organism: Rhodoferax sp. (assembly GCA_031418135.1). Lineage (GTDB taxonomy): Bacteria > Pseudomonadota > Gammaproteobacteria > Burkholderiales > Burkholderiaceae_C > JANYCG01. Next base: position 2,316 of record JANOWY010000421.1, read on the forward strand.
GCATTGCCATTGAAAAAACTTACCGATTCGACAACTATTTTGAAACCATCGCCTTCGTGAATGCAGTGGCACTGGTCGCGCACAAAGAAGACCATCACCCCGAATTGGCCGTGTTTTACAACCATTGCACGGTGCGCTTCAACACCCACGACGTGCGGGGCATTTCCGCCAGTGATTTTGATTGCGCCGCGCAACTTGACGCCCTGTTGGAATGACCGCGACAGGCCTTGAAATTGGCTTGATCATCTCCAATCTGGGGCGGCATTTTTTGGTGGAAACACCCGAAGGCCGGCGCCTGATTTGCCATTCACGCGGCAAAAAGGCACAAGGCGTGGTCGGCGATAACGTGCTGTGGAAAGCCACGCAAGATGAGGGCACTATCGAAAAGATTGAGCCCCGGCGCAACCTGTTTTACCGGCAGGACGAAGTTCGCACCAAATCGTTTGCCGCCAACATTGACCAGATCCTGATCCTGATCGCCGCCGAACCCGAATTTTCAGCCGCCCAGTTGACACGGGCGCTTGTGGCCGCCGAAGCGGCGGGAATCGCGCCCTTGATCGGACTCAACAAACTGGACCTGGCCGTGCCGTTTCGGCAGGCGTGGGAGCGACTTGCGCCCTACCGGGATATGGGCTATACCGTCTTGCCGTTGTCGCTCAAACCCCGCATCGCGCTGGCTGCGGAGGTTGCGTCTGAAACCGATCAGCTCAAACAGCACTTGCACGCAAAAGCCACCCTGGTGCTGGGCCCGTCAGGCGCAGGGAAAAGCACGTTGATCAACTGGATGGTTCCGCTGGCTGCGGCGCAAACCGCCGAGATATCCACGGCGCTCAACAGCGGCAAACACACCACCACCAGCACCACCTGGTACTGGCTTGACGCAACCAGAAAAACAGCGCTGATCGATTCGCCTGGTTTTCAGGAGTTTGGTTTGCAACACATCAAACCGGCTGACCTGGCAGGGCTGATGCCGGACCTGCGAGCGCATGCGGGAACCTGCAAGTTTTACAACTGCAGTCACCTGCATGAACCCGGTTGCACCGTGCTGGCCAGTGTTCAAAAGGCTGAGGAAAACTCGTACGGCGAAAGCCCCGGCGTTGAAAAAAAACCCAGCCCAGGCATCAGTGCGCACCGCTACAAGTTATATAGCGAGCTTTACGCCGAATTGGGCCAGACGAAATATTGACTCAACCCAGCAGGCGAGCCAGGCTCAACAGCGCCAACAACACCATCCACAGAACCACAGATCGCCAAACCAGGCCCACCACACTGCGAAGATGACCCAATTGCGGCTCTTGCCGGTTTACCGGTGGCGCTGATGGATCAAAATCATCACTGCCATTCGTTTTCTGAGCCACGTCGCCCAACTGCACGTTGATGGCGCCTGAACTGGCGGCCAAAATCACGCCATCGTTTTGCACGCCCGCCCCCATCCGCAGCGAATAAGCCCGCCAGGAATCGACGGCTTCTTCAAAACTGCCAACCACGGCAAAACCCAGCGCAGTGATGCGGGCTGGCAACCAGTCCACGCCCCGCCATACTTCAGCACTGAAAGACAGCAATGCCTCACTGACCGGGAGATGCAGCTTCCGTGACTGATGCGACCAGTACCGCGGGACAAATTCATTCAGGCGGTAAAACACCGCACCCGCCGGCCCCAACCCCAAGACGGCAAGCACCGAAAACCAGGCAAACACCCCCAGGACGTGCCGATGGGCTGCAATCACGGAATGCTCCATGACCTGGCGCACGATTTCTTCGCGCGGCAGGGGCTTGACATCCAATTGGCGCCACGCCGCGAGCAAACGGCTGGCCAGCGCGTCGTCGCCCGCCTCCAGCGCATCCCGGACGTCCGTGAAATGATGGCTGAACTGCCTGAAACCCACACAGGCATACAGAACAGCTGTGCTCCATAGGATCGCAGCCCACCACCCCAGAAAGGCTACCAAAGTCCAGTGCACCGCCACCGCAATCACTGCGGGTGCCAGGGTGGCAAAGCTCCAGGCAAGCCACACGTGGTGTCTGTCACCCGCATCAAAGTAGCGCAACGCCGCCTGAACCCAATGGCGCATGAACGCATGGACACTGTTGCCCGCGGCCAAGGGCCACGCCTGCTCCAGCAGCAAGGCAAACAAAATGGCAGTGAAACTCATCCTGCCATGATAAACCGGGTGTCCGGAAACCAAACGGGTGCCGGACCGCTGTAGCCGGGTCTTGTGGCTGCCGCGTGTTTGGATCGGCCCGCAGGTGCCGCGGTGTCCGCTGAGGCTGACAAATCAGGCCGATAAAAATCGGTACAAATTGCGCAGCATCCCGGCTGTAGCACCCCAGATAAAACGCTCCTCGAAAGGCATAGACAACCATTCACGCTTGAACCCACCCGCTTCAACCACATGTCGGCGGTGATTGGCCGGATTCATCAGAAAAGCCAGAGGCACTTCGAAGACATCGGCGACCTCATTGGCGTTTGGTGTGATAACAAAACCGGGGGTCAGCAGCGCAACGACCGGTGTGATGACAAAGGCAGAACCAGTGGTGTAAACGGGAAGGTTTCCAATCACTTCCACATACCGGCGATGCAAGCCGACTTCTTCCTCGGCCTCGCGAAGCGCAGTCGCCGAGACATCGGCATCCGTTTCGTCAACCTTGCCACCCGGAAAGGCAATTTGCCCCGAATGGGTGGAGAGGTGCGCCGTGCGCTGGGTGAGCAACACCATGGGCACGTCGCGCATGACAATCGGCACCAGGACTGCCGCATGTTTGGTTTGCCGTTCGGCATAAGGCGGCTCTTCCCGGAATTCAGGTTGCCATGCCGGTGGCATGCTGAAACGCTCACGCAATGCCTGCGGCTGCAAGGCCATCAGCCCAACCGAAGGCAAATGGTCGTCAACCGCCAAAACCGGCACTTTGAGCGGATCAAATTGCGGAAGTTTTGACGTTGGCATGTAAGTCGGGTTATAGCGGGAGTCGGGGGTCGCAGAGTGGGTGGGGTAAGCGCCAGCCACAAGTAAAAAGCCGCCAGAAGCAATTGCTTTGGCGGCCTGTTTGCAGCGTATGCGCCGTGTTAAACGGCCGCGTCTGCTTTCTTGGCTGGCAGCTTTTCGCGGATACGCGCTGATTTGCCACTGCGGTCACGCAAGTAGTACAACTTGGCACGGCGCACGTCGCCGCGACGCTTGACTTCAATGCCGGCGATCAGCGGGCTATAGGTCTGGAACGTACGTTCAACACCTTCGCCGCTGGAAATTTTGCGGACGATGAAACCGCTGTTGAGGCCACGATTGCGTTTGGCAATCACGACACCTTCATAGGCTTGGATACGTTTGCGGGTGCCCTCAACCACATTAACACTGACAATGACGGTATCGCCAGGAGCGAATTCGGGGATCTTTTTTCCGAGGCGGGCAATTTCTTCCTGCTCAAGGGTCTGGATAAGGTTCATGATTTCCTCAAGTGATCTTGCACGCGCCTGTATCGGGATGACACAAAGGGCTTGGACAGAATTCGAATGTCACCGGTTGTGAAACTTGCTCGTAAAAGAAAGCACAAACCAGCCAGACGAATTGACCGGCGAAGCGGCCGGGCAGAGGATCGGTAAGCCCGCTATTATAGCGCGAATCAAGGTCCAAGCGAAGGGTGGCAGGCCAGCGTCCTCTCGTCCAGGGTGCTGAGATGCCCACCGGCCCTGGCCGCCGCAATCAATTCAGGGCGCAGGCGCTGCGTCAACCACAGCCGCTGGTTGCGACGCCAACGCTCGATACCGGCGTGATGGCCAGACACTAATTCGGCGGGGACCCCCTGTCCACGCCAGTCTTCGGGCCGGGTGTAATGCGGGCAATCCAGCAGCCCATCCAATGCCGGATTGAAACTGTCTTGTTGGTGGCTGCCTTCGTCACCCAACACACCGGGCTGCAGCCGGGCCACTGCGTCCAGCAGCGCCAAGGCGGCGATTTCTCCTCCGGACAACACAAAATCGCCCAGGCTGATCTGCTCATCCACACAGGTGTCGATAAAACGCTGGTCGATGCCTTCGTACCGTCCGCAAATCAATATGGCACCGCTGCTATTTGCCCATCGCGCAACTGTGTCATGCGAGAGCGGCTTGCCAGTAGGTGAGAACAGCACCACCGGTACAGAATCAAGCCTGGCATTGCGGATCTGGTCAATGCACTGCGCCAGAGGCTCCGCCAGCATCACCATGCCGGGGCCTCCACCAAACGGACGATCATCGACCCGCCGGTAGTTGCCTGCAGCGAAATCACGCGGGTTGGCAAATTCCACCTGGACTAGGCCGCTTTCAAAAGCACGGCGGGTGACGCCCTGGGTCAGAAAAGGGCCAAACAGCTCGGGGAACAGTGTGACAACATCGAATCGCATGGTGCATCAATAGTCGGGCTGCCAATCCACCCGAATTTGGCGCGCCGTCAAATCAACATCATCGACGAAAGCTGCTACAAATGGAATCATCCGCTCGGTGGCTTTGCCTTCTAGCAGATACGAAATGACCATCACGGTTTGCGGGCCAGCCGACAGCAACTCGGAAACCTCGCCCAGCTTCACGCCTTCCCGGTTCACTACCGGCAAGCCGATCAAATCAACCCAGTAGTATTCGTCTTTTTCGGCGGTCGGGAAACTGCTGCGCCCGACAAAAACGCGCGCACCGCGAAGGGCTTCGGCACCGGTGCGGTCGGCAATATCCTGCGCGGTTGCAACCACAACATCGGAATGGGTCTTGGCTTCCCGGATAGCGAGCTTAAGCACCCCGGAAAAGGTTTTTTTACCCCGCTCTGAAGGCAGGATGTACCAGC
>JANOWY010000422.1:0-39119 GCA_031418135.1 Rhodoferax sp.
AGCTGTTGGCGTGTTGCCAGGCATCGGGCCGGCCACGGCTGTGGCCATGCTGTTGCCGATTACGGCCAAGGTGGATGCCACTGCCTCCATGATCTTTTTTGCCGGCATTTATTACGGTGCGATGTATGGTGGTTCTACCACCTCGATTTTGCTCAATACGCCCGGTGAAACGGCCAGCATGGTGACGGCGATGGAGGGCAACAAGATGGCCAAAAGCGGCCGGGCCGGCCAGGCCTTGGCAACTGCCGCCATTGGTTCCTTTTTTGCCGGCACCATTGCCACCGTGCTGGTCACACTGTTTGCGCCGTTTGTGGCCGAACATGCGGTGAAGCTGGGGCCGCCGGAGTACTTCATGCTGATGCTGCTGGCATTTACGACCGTTAGCGCTGTTTTGGGGCAAAGCACGGTGCGGGGGCTGACATCGCTGTTTGTCGGCTTGGCCGCCGGCTTGATTGGTATGGACCAGATCACCGGGCAGGCCCGATATACCGGCGGTGTGCCCGAGTTGCTGGATGGCGTCGAGATTGTCCTGGTGGCGGTCGGCCTGTTTGCCGTGGCTGAAGCCCTGCACGTGGTGCTGTTTGAAGGCAAGGTGGTTGAATCAGAAAACAAGCTCAGCCGGGTCACCATGAGCGCCCGCGACTGGAAACGCTCGATACCCGCTTGGTTGCGTGGGACGGCCATTGGTGCGCCGTTTGGATGTATTCCGGCGGGAGGCACGGAGATTCCAACCTTTTTGAGTTACGCCACCGAGAAAAAACTCGCCAAGGGTGAAGACCTTGCTGAATTTGGCGGCAAAGGTGCCATTGAAGGTGTGGCTGGCCCGGAGGCCGCGAACAACGCCACCGTCACGATGGCGATGATTCCGTTGCTGACGCTGGGCATTCCGGTGTCCAACACCACGGCGATTTTGCTGGGTGCCTTCCAGAACTACGGCATTCAGCCCGGGCCGCAACTGTTCACCAGCTCGTCTACTTTGGTTTGGGCGCTGATCGCGTCTTTGTATATCGGCAATGTGATGCTGCTGGTGTTGAACCTGCCACTGGTGGGGTTGTGGGTCAAACTGCTCAAAGTACCCAAGGCGCAGCTGTATGCCGGCATCCTGATTTTTGCCACCGTAGGCGCGTATGGCATGCGGCAAAGCGCATTTGATTTGTATCTGTTATATGCCATTGGTGTGTTGGGCCTGGTGATGCGTCGCTTTGATTTTCCAACGGCACCGGTGGTTGTAGGCATGATCTTGGGCCCCTTGGCTGAAGCGCAATTGCGCAACGCCATGTCAATTGGTGAAGGCAGTGCCCTGGTGTTTTTGCAGCGCCCGGTGTCGCTCATTTTGGTGGTGGTGGTGGTGGCCGTTTTGGTGTTGCCACGTTTGCTCAAGAAAAAGGCGCTGGTTAGCGCATGACGCGGTTTTCGGGTCCGCAATTGGCGGGCATTTCCGGGGCGTTGATGATCTGCAATCTGGTTATCGAGCGCGTGTCATGAAACTCAAAATGGCCGAAAAATCGCTCTTCGCGATTTTGTTGCGCTCGCCATGGTGGATCAGCTTTGCGTTGGCGATGGCGGTCAGTTTGGCGGCAAGAGCCTTGTTGCCGCCTCAGTACGCCGGTGTGGGCATGATGGGAGGCTTTCCTTTTGCGGTGATTGGCTGTATTGCCTTGTGGCGGCAAGCGCAGGCACCGAGCGCCGCTTCGGTTGAAAAAACCCTTGAGCAGGTAGCGGCAATGCATTGGCGTGATTTCAACACCGCACTTCAGGCCGCCTATCAGCGCAAAGGATATGTCGTGACGCCCATTACCGGGGCCGCCACTGGCGCGGCAGATTTCCAGTTGCGCAAAGATGGTGCCAGCACCCTGGTTTGCGCCCGGCGCTGGAAAGCCGCCAACCCCGGGCTGGAGGCTTTGCGGGAACTGGTGGCACTGCGGCACTCGCAAGATGTGCGCCACTGCAGCTACATCTGCCTGGCACCCCTGAGCCCTGCTGCGGCCCAGTTTGCACGTGAAGAGCGCATAGAGGTGCCCACCGCAATGGATTTGACCCGGTTATTGAGTCCCTGATAACTGGCATCAACAAAAATTGGGTCATTGTTCAATAAATACATGCATTGTTAGCTATTTTTTATATATCAATTTTGTATGTATATTGAATAACCTCAACCGTTAGACAGGCCTCCCCAATCGCCCTGATTGCAAGGGAAACCCGGTTTGACAGGGCACTTGCCAACCATTACGCTTTGCGGTCATTTTGCCGATTTCATTTTGTTTCAACTAATAGAGAAGTGAGCCAACACCATGTCCAGTTCCAAGCCCTCCAAATCGCTGCTTGATTTTCTGTACGAGCACGAAGCCAAACGTGCCGATCAGATCTACCTGACGCAACCGCTGGGGGGCAACCAGGTGGCTGATTACACCTGGAAACAGACCATGGACCAGGCGCGGCGTATGGCCACGCACCTGCAATCGCTCGGCTTCGAGCCCGGTGCGCGGATTGGCATTTTGTCCAAAAACTGTGCGCATTTTTTCATGGCTGAAATCGCCATCTGGATGGCCGGTTACACCACGGTGGCCATCTTTCCGACAGAAGGCGCTGATACGGTGAAGTATGTGCTCGAGCATTCGGGCGCCAGCCTGCTGTTTGTCGGCAAACTCGACACGTGGAGCAAGCAAGAACCGGGTGTGCCGGCCGGGATGCCGCGCATCGCCTTCCCGTTGGCCCCCAAAACGTCTTATGACACATGGGATGCCATCATTGCCAGAACCCAGCCCATGGCAGGCAAGCCCAGCCGTAATGGCACCGATCTGGCCATGCTGATCTACACCTCGGGCTCTACGGGGCAACCCAAAGGGGTGATGCACAGTTTTGAGCGTGTGGCGCTCGTCGGTCAAGGATTTGCCAAACGCATGGCCGAGTCTTTGGGTTCTGATTTGGAGCCGCGGATGTTGTCTTACCTGCCGCTGGCTCACGTGTTTGAGCGAGCTTGTGTTGAGATCCATTCCATGGTGGTTGGCAACATGCATGTATTTTTCGCGGAAACACTGGAAACCTTCGTGGCGGATTTGAACCGAGCCCGCCCCACTTTGTTTGTGTCCGTCCCTCGCCTGTGGCTCAAATTCATGCAGGGTGTTTCGGCCAAAATGCCGCCGGCCAAACTCAACCTGTTGTTATCCATCCCCATCCTCAAGGGCATCGTGGCCAAAAAGGTGCTTACGCAGCTCGGCTTGGATCAGGCCAAACTGGCCGGCAGCGGCTCTGCACCATTGCCGCCGTCACTCATCCAGTGGTATCGAAAACTGGGCTTGAACCTAGTCGAAGGTTACGGCATGACCGAAGACTTTGCCTATTCCCATACCATGACCGAAACCCACAACGATGTGGGTTACGTAGGCTTGCCCTATGACGGTGTGGAAGTGCGCATTGGTGACGGCAATGAAATCCAGATCAAATCACCTGGCCAGATGGTGGGTTACTACAAACGCCCTGATCTCGATGCCGAAGTGTTCACAGCAGACGGTTTCTTTAAAACCGGTGACCAAGGCGAGCGCAGCTCTAACGGGCAGCTCAAGATAACGGGTCGCGTGAAGGAGCTCTTCAAGACCGCCAAAGGCAAATACGTGGCGCCAGCGCCGATTGAAAACAAACTCAATGCCCACCCCATGATCGAATCGAGCATGGTCTCGGGTGTGGGCCAGGCGGCCTCGTATGCGCTGGTGGTACTGGAAGAAAACCTGCGCCCCAAAGTGGGTGACGCGGCGGTCAAGGCAGAAGTCACCGAATCCATGACCCAATTGCTGAAAGAAACCAATGCGACTTTGGCTGACTACGAAAAAATGCAGATGATCGTCATCGCGCGCGACCCGTGGTCGATTGAAAACGGCTGCCTCACGCCCACCATGAAGATCAAGCGCGCCCGTATTGAGGGCAACGTTGAGTCTCAGGTCGAAGCCTGGTTTGACAAAAAAGACAAGGTGATTTGGCTGTAATATCTATTTTAATAAATAGTCTTTAAAAATTTATCTGTATTGTTGAAGTAAGGATTTAATAGTTAGCTATATTTTATGTAATTAAATTGTTTAAATTAAATATTTAATTTTGTAAAAGTTACTAAAAAATGGTTTTAGGATTTTTAAAAAGCAAACTGAAAGCGCTCATCGGCATTCAGTTTGCTTTTTTTATGGGCGCGCAACAATGGATTGACGATGGCGGCGCTCAAGACATCGTGGTGCGTTATGTGGGTGGTGAACGGCCAAGGCGCTCGGGCAGGCGATCGTGATTGACAACCGGCCCGGCGCGGGGGCAGCCTGGGCACCCAGCTAGCATCCAGTTCTGCGCCAGATGGCTGCACGATCATGATCGGTACCAACGCTACCCACGCCGCCATTGCCTTCCTTTTCAGCAACCCCGGTTTTGACCATCAGGCGGATTTTGAGCCCATCGACATGGTCGGTATCCTGCCGCTGGTGTATGTAGCCGCAGTGAGCAGCCTGGTCAACAATATTCAGGATTTGGTCAAAGCCTCAAAGGCCAAGCCCAATGGTCTCAATACGGCGGTTTCTACTTCCACTTGCCGCCTGGCCCCCGAGCTTTTCACGCAACGGGCCGAGGCGCCCATGGTCCCTGTCGACTTCAAAGGCAGCGCACAGGCCGTCACGGCGCAGATAGGGGGTCACATTGAGTTTATGGTCGATACCATCACATCCCTGCGCACACAGGTGATAAGCGGTCAAGTCAAAGCGTTTGGCGTGACATCGGCAACCGCCAGTAAATTGCTGCTGATGGTCAATGACCCGGTGGTCAAGACCGGCGACGAACTCAAAACCTTCGTGGCCGCCGAAAAGGAAAAATGGGGGCGACTGATCAATAGCGCTGGCCTCAAGCCGAGTTGACTGCACAGTATCTGCCCTTGGCGCGGGTGGGAGCCCGGCCTGGATTTTGGTGGCTTCGATCTACGCCTGGCAGGTATCTACGGACTTCCCGGTGAATGCGCCAGAGGCAGCGCAAGGTGGGGTCGCTTCTGGGTAGCTGCGCAAGAGGCAGCCCAGGGTCAAAGTCTTCGCAGGGTGTTGCGCTGCTGCTCGTGGCCAAGCGCACTGCGGGCGTGATAATTTTCTAAAGGCTCACATTTAATTAATTAAAAAAATAAATTTTCAAAAAAAGGCAAATTGTTAATATTTTTATTAAAAACTTATATATTATTTACATAGCAATTATGATTTTTAAATATAAATAAAATAAATAAAATTAAATTAAAATAGAAATAATTAGATTAATTTTAATGTCTCGCATGCCGCGCTGACGTTACCATTGGCACATGATTTCCGATCAACCCGAACCTTCTAACCTGACGAGTCTGCCCAGCGGTGTGGCGGGTGACCTGCCGCTGGATGGCCAAGGTATCCTGGCGCTGGCAGCCCACTCGATGTTTGAGGTTTTTGCCAAAGCCAGCCAGGGCATGTTTTTGGTGGATCGGTCGGGCCGCATCCTTTGGGTGAATGAAGGCTACCAGCGGTTTCTGCCGGCTTTGGGCTTCAGCGCGGTCGATCAGTTTGTCGGGCATCTGGTTGAAGATGTGGTGCCCAACACCCAGATGCGCCGCGTGCTGGAAAGCGGTGAGGCCATTTTGGTTGATTTGCTGACCAACAAGGCTGGCACATTCGTGGTCAGCCGCATTCCGTTGTTTGATGCAGAAAACACCGTGATCGGGGCCATTGGCATCGTGTTGTTTGACCACCCTGAAACCACGCTGCAGCCGCTGATCAGCAAGTTTGCGCTGTTGCAACGCGACCTAGACGACGCACGGCGGGAGCTGGCGCGGGAGCGGCGCAACCCGTTATTGCCGTCGGCGCCAGGCCAGCGGCGCGCCAAATACACGTTTGCCAGTTTTATTGGCACCAGTGCTGCGGCGCTGGAAATCAAACGCCAGGCGCGACGCGCGGCGCAATCAGCCAGCCCGGTGTTGCTGCTGGGTGAAACCGGCACCGGCAAGGAACTGTTGGCACATGCCATTCATGCGGCGTCGGCGCGGGCTGGCGGGCCGCTGATCAGCATCAATATCGCCGCAGTGCCCGATACGTTGCTGGAAGCCGAATTTTTTGGCGTGGCGCCTGGTGCCTTTACCGGTGCCGAGCGCAAAGGGCGCGACGGCAAATTCAAGTTGGCCGATGGCGGTACGCTGTTTCTGGATGAAATCGGCGACATGCCACTGGCGCTGCAGGCCAAGTTGCTGCGGGCCCTGCAAGAAGGCGAAATAGAACCTTTGGGTTCCAACACCGTGGTGGCCTTTGATGCCCGGCTGATCGCCGCAACCTCGCGCGATTTGGCAGCGCTGGTACGCAATGGCCAGTTTCGCGAAGACTTGTATTACCGTCTGAACGTCTTGCCCCTGCGGGTGCCCCCCTTGCGCGAGCGGGCGGGCGACATCGCCGCCCTGGTTGAATTGCTGACGGATGACATGGCGCAGCATGGCGGAGCAGGGCAGATCGAGCTCACGCCCGATGCCTTGACGCTGCTGGCGGCGCAACACTGGCGCGGCAACATCCGTGAATTGCGCAACGTGCTGGAGCAAGCGGCTTTGCGCAGTGACTCACTTAGCGTGAACGCAGCCCAAATGGAGGTGCTGTTGCGTGAAAGCGGCATGGCGACGATTGCGCTTCCCGCACCGACAGGCGCAGGGCAGGCCGGGGCTCAAGCCGGGTTTGGGGTCAACCGAGTGGGCGGCGGGAACGGCAACGGTGCCGCGCCGGGTCTGTTGCGGCCCCTGGATGAGCAGGTTGCCGAGCTGGAGCGCCGCGCTGTCGCGGCGGCTTTGGCCGCAACCCAGGGTAACAAACTGGCAGCTTCGCGTCTGCTGGGCATCTCACGGGCAACGCTTTATCAACGCCTTCAAGGTCTGGAAAACCCTGTCTGATTTTTATCCGTATGTATTTTATTTGGTCAAATAGAGTGCATCAGTTGTAGGCAGTCAGAATTTTCTGACTGTGAAAACTGCGTTGGGTGCGAGTGAAATAGGCCGAAATGTAGGCGCTTTTTACATTTCGCCCACGTGGCGCCTCAACCGGCTAGTTGGCACGTTGTGTGCGTTGTTCAGTCACTACCTCAGGAGAAGTTTTATGTTTCGTCGACAACTCGTTACCTTGGCCGGCGTTGCAGCGGCTGCCAGTTTGCTGGCTGGTTCTGCTTTCGCACAGGCCAAAGAAATCAAAATAGCCCATATTTACAGCAAGACTGGCCCGCTTGAAGCCTATGGCAAACAAACGGCGACCGGTTTCACCATGGGCCTGGATTACGCCACGGGCGGCACCATGATGGTGGGCGGCAAAAAGCTGGTCGTCATCGAAAAAGACGACCAAGGCAAGCCAGACTTGGGCAAATCTTTGTTGGCCACGGCTTATTCAGACGACAAGGCTGATTTGGCAGTCGGGCCCACGTCATCGGGTGTCGCGCTGGCAATGTTGCCGGTGGCAGAGCAGTACAAGAAAATCTTGTTGGTCGAGCCCGCCGTGGCAGATTCGATCACCGGCGACAAATGGAACAAATACATCTTCCGCACGGGCCGCAACAGCTCGCAAGACGCGATCTCCAATGCGGTGGCGCAAGACAAGGTGGGTACCTCCATCGCTACGTTGGCGCAAGATTACGCTTTTGGCCGCGACGGTGTGAAAGCCTTCAAAGAGTCGATCAAAAAAGCCAAGATCGTCCATGAAGAATATTTGCCCACCACCACGACTGATTTCACCGCCGGTGCGCAACGTCTGATCGACAAACTCAAAGACCAGCCGGGCCGCAAAGTAATCTGGATCATCTGGGCCGGAGGTGGTGGCAACCCCTTCAAAATTGCCGACCTGGATTTGAAGCGCTACAACATCGAAATTGTGACGGGTGGCAACATCTTGCCCGCCATGGTGGCCTACAAGCAGTTCCCCGGCATGGAAGGCGCTACCTACTACTACTTCGGGATGCCCAAAAATGAGGTTAACGATGCCATGGTGGCGCGCCATTACAGCCAGTTCAAATCGCCGCCTGATTTCTTCACAGCTGGTGGTTTTTCGGCTGCCATGGCTGTCGTGACGGCACTGAAAAAATCGAACGGTGATACCGGCGCTGACACCTTGATCAAAACCATGGAAGGCATGAGTTTTGACACCCCCAAAGGCAAAATGAGTTTCCGCAAAGAAGACCACCAGGCCATGCAAAGCATGTACCACTTCAAGATCAAGGTGGACCCGGCATTTGCCTGGGGCGTGCCTGAACTGGTGCGCGAGATCAAGGCCGAAGAGATGGATGTTCCGATCCGCACCAAACGCTGACATTGAGTGCTCGGCTACCGAGCGAACGCCATGCGTCGTTGGGCGGTGCTCGCATTCCTCATGGACTGGTGTCCACTGCGGTTGCTGCGCTCCGTCCGCCTAGCCTGACATCCGCTCGATATCCCGAGCGTTAAGCCGCTCCCTCAAAAATGGGCTTGTTGTTCCTTTGACGAATCTATGCTGAAAACCGAGAACCTTTCTGTCCGGTTTGGCGGGCATGTGGCGGTGAATGCTGTCACTTGCGCGTTTGAGCCCGGCACCTTGACGGCCATTGTGGGGCCCAATGGCGCGGGTAAAACCACTTATTTCAACCTGATTTCAGGGCAAATCAAACCGTCATCAGGGCGCGTTTTTTTGAATGGCCGCGACCTGACAGCCTTGGGTGTTTCAGAGCGGACCCATGCCGGGCTGGGCAGGGCCTTTCAACTGACCAACCTGTTTCCCAACCTCACGGTGCTGGAGAACGTGCGTCTGGCGGTTCAGGCCACCCGGGCGGGTACACACCGGCGCGGTTTTAACCTGTGGAGCATCTGGAGCGATCATGCCGATCTGACCCGCCGCGCGGACGAGATCCTGGAAACTGTTTCCCTGCAACACAAGCAATTGGCCCTGGTGGCCAGCTTGCCACATGGTGATCAGCGCAAGCTGGAAGTGGCGTTGCTGATGGCGCTGGAATCCAAAGTGTTCATGTTTGACGAACCCACAGCGGGAATGAATTCGGCAGAAGCACCGGTTATTTTGAACCTGATCCGCCAATTGAAAAGCGACAAATCCAAGACCATCTTGCTGGTAGAGCACAAGATGGATGTCGTTCGCGACCTGGCTGATCGCATCATTGTGCTGCACAACGGTGCCTTGGTGGCGGATGGAGAGCCGGCGCAGGTGATCGCGTCGCCCGTTGTGCAAGAGGCCTACTTGGGCATTGCGCCGGGCGGGGCAACTGATCCGGTAACCGGCGTGTCCCCAAGCGCAATGCACGGCACTGCGCGTGAAGTGGCACATTCATGAGCGCCAACCTGTTGTCGCTAACCGGTGTGCATACCCACATTGGCGCCTATCACATCCTGCATGGTGTGGATTTGGTGGTGCCCAAAGGCCAACTCACCATGTTGTTGGGGCGCAATGGTGCCGGCAAAACCACTACGTTGCGAACCATTATGGGGTTGTGGCACGCCTCTCAAGGTCACCTGTCCTTTGGGGGCAACGACATCACCACCTGGAAGACCCCCGACATTGCCGGTTTAGGCATTGCTTACGTACCTGAAAACATGGGTATTTTTTCAGATCTCACGGTCAAAGAAAACATGTTGTTGGCCGCACAAAAAGCCAAACGCGCCAGCCAGATGGACGAAGTACGGCTGAAATGGATTTTCAGGCTGTTTCCGGCAGTTGAAAAGTTCTGGAACCACCCGGCGGGCAAGCTCTCTGGCGGCCAAAAACAAATGTTGGCGGTGGCCCGGGCCATCATTGAGCCCAGAGAATTGCTGATTGTGGACGAGCCCAGCAAGGGTTTGGCGCCGGCCATCATCAACAACATGATTGATGCCTTTGCAGAACTCAAATCTGCTGGCACCACCATTTTGCTGGTTGAGCAAAACTTCAATTTTGCGCAGCGATTGGGTGACAACGTGGCCGTGATGGACAACGGCCAGGTGGTTCATTCAGGCCTGATGAAAGACTTGGCGGCAGACACAGCAATGCAGCAGTCCCTGTTGGGCCTGGCGCTATGAAGCAATTTGGCGTGAGGCCCCCGCGATGAAACCCCTTGACTTCGACTGGAAACCGTTGCTGCTGGTACCGGTGCTGGCATTGGCCGTTGTTCCGATGATTGGTTCGGCATCGACCTGGCTCACCCTGACAGTGGCTGGTTTGGCGATGGGCATGATCATTTTCATCATCGCCTCAGGCCTGACTCTGGTTTTTGGCCTGATGGATGTTTTGAACTTTGGTCATGGCGTTTTTATTGCACTGGGTGCCTATGTTGCGGCCAGTGTGCTGGGCACCATGGCCGATTGGACCGGTTCTGGCGATGTGCTGATCAATCTGCTGGCGGTATTGCCGGCCATGTTGGTGGCCATGGCGGTGGCCGGGGCTGTTGGTTTGGCGTTTGAGCGTTTCATTGTTCGGCCTGTCTACGGCCAACACTTGAAACAAATTCTGATCACTATGGGCGGCATGATCATCGGCGAAGAGTTGATCAAGGTGATTTGGGGGCCCGTGCAGATTCCGCTGCCCTTGCCTGAAGGCATGCGTGGCGCACTGCGGCTGGGTGATGCGGCGCTTGAAAAATACCGGTTGATTGCCGTGGTGGTTGGTTTGGTGGTGTTCGCCGTTCTGGCGTGGACGCTGAACCGCACCAAGATTGGCTTGCTGATCCGCGCGGGCGTGCAAAACAGTGAAATGGTGGAGGCGCTGGGTTATCGAATCCGCCGCTTGTTCATCGGTGTTTTTGTAGCCGGCAGTGCTTTGGCCGGGCTGGGTGGCGTGATGTGGGGGCTTTTTCAGCAGAATCTGGTGCCGCAAATGGGCGGGCAGGTGAACACCCTGATTTTTATTGTCATCATCATCGGCGGTTTGGGCTCCACTGGCGGCGCCCTGATTGGTGCACTGCTGGTGGGGCTGGTCATGAACTACACGGGTTTTCTGTTGCCCAAAGCCGCCTTGTTTTCAAATATTGCCCTGATGGTGGCCATCTTGTTGTGGCGGCCCCAAGGCGTTTACCCGGTTGCCAACCGTTAGAGCCATGCACCCCTGCGGTAATCATCTCATCCATTGTTTGCGTCCCTTCGCCGCTTGCCAGTCGTCGGATTGTCAGCTGCGAGGCCATTCGCCATGTTGAATCGGCTTCTCTCAAACGATTTGCCGCGCAGCCGAGTGTTGGCTGTGCTGCTGGCGATGCTGCTGTTGGCGCTGGCACTGGCCCCCTTTTTGTTTCCGGGTGTCAAGGCGATGGATGTGGCCGCCAAGATCCTGATTTTTCTGGTGCTGGTCGCCAGTTTTGATTTACTGCTGGGCTATACCGGAATCGTCAGTTTTGCGCACACTATGTTTTTTGGCATTGGTGCTTATGGCATTGCCATTGCCTCAACTCGCATGGGCCCCACCTGGGCGGCATTGGGCGTCGGACTGTTGGGAGCCATGGGCGTGTCGCTGGTGCTGTCTCTGGCCGTAGGGTTGTTCTCGTTGCGGGTGCGCGCTATTTTCTTCGCCATGATCACACTTGCTGTGGCCTCGGCCTTTCAAACCCTGGCATCGCAGTTGTCGGAATTGACGGGTGGAGAAGATGGGCTGACTTTTAAAATGCCCGACGTCATTTCGCCAAGTTTTGAGTTCTCGGCAACGCCTTTTCTGGGCGTCAGCATGGATGGCAAATTGTTGGCCTATTACCTGCTGTTTGTGATTGCGCTGGTTTTGTTCCTGGCGCTTCTGCGGATCGTGAACTCACCCTTTGGCCGGGTGTTGCAGGCGATTCGCGAGAACGAGTTCCGGGCAGAGGCGATTGGTTACAAAGTGGTGCTGTACCGCACTACCTCAAGCGTGCTGTCGGCCATATTCGCGTGCATGGCCGGTGCGATGTTGGCAATTTGGTTGCGCTACAACGGGCCCGATACATCGCTGTCATTTGAGATCATGATGGACGTGCTCCTGATTGTGGTCATCGGCGGCATGGGTACTATTTACGGTGCGGCCATTGGTGCTGCGCTTTTCATGTTTGCCCAGAGTTATTTGCAGGATCTGTTGCGGTTGGGCAGTGAGTCTGCTGCCGGCCTGCCCTGGTTGTCTGCTTTGTTGTCGCCCGACCGCTGGCTGCTTTGGCTCGGTGTTTTGTTTGTGCTTTCTGTCTACTACTTCCCGACTGGCATCGTGGGCAAGTTGCGGATTCGCGCATGGGTTGACAAGTTCGAAAGCAATAAATCATGAGTTCAGTTCTGCCACCTCATGTTTCACGTTACCTGGTGTGCGCCGGTCGGGAAATTCATTGCCTGGATTGGGGTACGGGCCAGGCCGGAACGGTCGTGGCCTGGCACGGCCTGGCGCGAACCGCGCGTGATATGGACGAATTGGCGCAGCGCCTGAGCGGGCAGGGTTACCGGGTGTTGTGCCCAGACCTCATTGGCCGAGGCTTGAGTCAATGGAGTCCCTTGCCGGCGCAGGAATACTGTCTGGCGTTTTACGCGCAAATTGCCGCGGATTTTTTTGTAGCCATGGACATCCAGCAAGCACATTGGGTAGGTACATCCATGGGGGGCGCACTGGGTATGGTGTGTGCTTCCGGAATTTCGCAACCTTTGCTCAAACCAAAAATTCTGAGCCTGACGTTGAATGACACGGCTCCGCAAGTCGCTGATTCAGCCATTGAACGCATCCGGTCTTATGCGGGTTCACCCCCTGCTTTTCAGACCGTCGTTGAGCTTGAGCAGTTCTTCCGTCAGGTCTATCAACCCTATGGTTTCTTGACAGATTTCCAATGGCGCCGGCTGACGGAGTCATCGACCCGACGTTTGCCAGACGGGCGCTTGACACCACACTATGACCCGGCGATGGTTCAGCAGTTCATCCATCATCCCGATGACTATTTGATTTGGGAACATTACGATGAAATCGAGATCCCCATGCTGTGTTTGCGTGGCGAACACTCGGATTTGGTGCAGCGCGAGACCATTGTCCGCATGCAGCAAAGGGGGCCCGGTGCCAGCGGGCGTTTGACAGTAACAGAAGTGCCAGATTGTGGCCACGCGCCTGCACTTAACGTAGCGAGTCAGCTGGATTTGGTGGTGGGGTTTATTGCGACAGCGGCTTGAATTCTGGCGGTCAGCGTTATTGGGTTGCGCCCATGGCCAACGCGCGCTGGCGTTGGGCATCTTGCAATTGGGCATCCGCCGTCTGTAGTGTGGGCCAGCCCTGCAAATGGTGTACTGCTATGTCGCTCAGGGCATTGATCCAGTCATTGTTGTCGTTCAGGCAAGGAATGTAATGAAAGGTTTTCCCGCCCGCCGCCAGAAAGGCCTGGCGCGCCTCCATGTTGATTTCTTCAAGCGTTTCCAGACCTTCGCAGTTAAAGCCCGGGCAAATCACATCTACTCGTTCCAGGCCCGCGTGGGCCATGGCAATGAGACTGGGTTCGGTGTAGGGTTCAAGCCATTTGGCGCGGCCAAGGCGGGATTGGAAAGTGACCTTGTACTGCTCTTTAGCCAACCCCAGCTCCTGCCCGAGCAAACGTGCGGTTTTCATACATTCACAGTGATAAGGATCGCCCAGATCAAGCGTCCGTTCAGGAACGCCATGAAAACTCATCACCAAAGGTGTCGATTTGCCCTGCGCCAACCAGTGTTTTCGTACGCTGGCACCCAAAGCCTTGATATAGCCAGGGTGATCGCCATAACGGTTGATAAACCGGAACTCTGGAATGTTGCGGGTTTTTGATGCCCAGGTGTAGACCGCATCGAAAACGCTGCCGGTTGTCGTCGCGGAGTACTGCGGATAAGCGGGCAGGATCAGTACCCTCGTAGCGCCTTTCGCCTTGAGCTGATCCAGACAGTCGCCAATGGATTCAGCGCCATATCGCATGGCGTGCACGGCTGTTAGGCGATGGCCGCGCTGGCCCAGTCGTCCATGCAACAGCAACGCTTGTTTGCGGGTCCAGAGCCTTAATGGTGAGCCTTCCTTGTCCCAAATTGCTGCGTATTTGGCTGCCGATTTTTGTGGGCGCAGCCTGAGAATGATGCCGTGCAGGATGATCATCCATACCCAGCGCGGTATTTCAACGACTCGTCGGTCACTCAGAAATTCGCCCAAAAAGCGGCGTACAGCGGGGGCAGTTGGTTGCTCTGGTGTGCCCAGATTGCAAAAAATAACGGCAGTTGATTCTGGCTGTCCGTGGCGAAAAGCGGGTTCAGGGTTGAAAGATGACATGGGTTTTTGACTCGGTTTCTCGGTTTTATTCAGTCCGGCAGTTGTTCTGTGTTCGGGCTCTGGCCCGCCCTCAAGCGGCTGGCAATGCCTGCGCTGCGTTCAGGCCACTTCGCACGGCACCTTCCAGTGTGGCAGGGTAGGGGCCGTCAATGTAATCTCCGCAAGCAAGCAGCTTTTGCGCAATTTGCAGAGGAGGCCGTTTTAAATTAGGTGTACAAGCAAAGGTGGCCCGTTTTTCCACAATTGTTTGTAAAGGGTCAACGACCAGCCCCAGCTGACGTTGCGCCTGTTTGACGACGAGCGCCTGGCATACCAACCGCTCGAAGGCACTTGCACTGACCACAAACGCCAGCAACCCTGGAGGTCCACCCAGCTGTCCGCGGTCAAATACAAACTGGGCGGGGTTGGTCGCGTCATCACTTTTGAGCGCCATCATGGGTTGAAACATACGGCTTTGATTGGCTTGAGCATACACAGTGGTGATCGCTTCGTATTGAATATCATTTGCCATCTTGAGCCAATGCTGTACGCCCGAACGTTGGTTTGGCGCTGTTGCCGATACGGTACTCACCAGGTTTGACGCATTGGCTGAATCCAGTGCGACCACTACGGCGTGGAAACCCGCGCCGTCTACGCGCCAAGGTTTGGTTTCGTCACCATCGGCGAGCGCCCTGACACGATGTGCCAATTGAACGGTAGCGCCTCGTTGTCGCAACCACTGAACAGCAGCGTCTGGAAAAAGGCCCGACAAATCAGTCAAGGGCAATAACAGGTTGGAGCTTCCCTGGACGCCAAACAGCGCGTCTTTCATCACCCGCAGGAACACTTGCCCACTTGCTCGGTCTGCGGGTGTGTTGAGTGCCGAAACGCAGAGCGGCGCGATCATGTTGTTGATGATGCGGTCGCTCATGCCCGCACACAACTGGGCAACTGTCGTCGATGCGTTGCAGGCAAAGCCTGACATTTGCCATGCCAGTGTGACGCGAAGCAGTGAAAGTTTGTCACGCAAGGTCCAGCCGCTTGCAGTCAGAATGCCCGCTACCGCGTCGAAAGGTGATGGCCAGGAGCCAAATTGCAAACCCGTTTTGTCTGGAAACTTCAGGTTCAGGGGTGAACGGCACAGAACATCGGACTCATTCAATCCGACTGTTTGAATCATTGCCAGCGTTTTTTGGTAGGCACCAATCAGGATGTGCTGGCCATTGTCAAGTTTGAGCGGAAGACCGTCTGTGCCTACGCCAGGAACCGTGCGGGCCCGACCACCCAAATGGCGGGACGCTTCGAAAAGTGTGACACTATGACCCAGCTGGGTTGCCTCGATTGCGCAACTTAAGCCTGACCACCCGCCGCCGATAACCGCAACTTCCATTGGTTTTTGGCGATTAAATTCGGCCCAACGCCTGAACTTTCCAGGCCAACCAAAACTTGCGCAACGGTGTCAGCTTGGTTCGTTGGTGGAGCACCTGAAAATTATCCCGTTCTATTTCGACGAGCAAAGTACGATAAATGCTGGCCATCATGAGTCCGGGTTTCTGGCTTCTTCGATCGGCAGTGGGCAACATTTGCAAGGCTTGGTCATACAAATCCAATGCACGGCTCGTTTGAAAATGCATGAGCGCAACAAATCGGTCAGACGTTTTGAGTTGCAATATTTCATGGGCTTTGACGTCAAAGCGCTGCAGCTCGTCGATAGGCAGATAGATGCGGCCTCGACGCGAATCTTCGCCAACGTCGCGAATGATGTTGGTCAGTTGGAGGGCTTGTCCCAGGGTATGTGCATACCGCGTGGTCAATTCATCTGATTGGCCGAAGATCCGGGCGGCCACCTCCCCCACAATACCGGCTACCAAATGGCAATAGCTTTGCAATCCCGCAAAATCCAGGTAGCGGGTTTGCTGCAAATCCATCTGGCAACCTTCAATAATCGCTTGCAAATGGCGCTCCTCAATCCTGAATTTGGCGCACGTGGGCATTAGGGCTTTTGTTACTGGGTGTTGGGGGTCACCGGTGAAGGCACGGCTGACCTCCTGTCGCCACCAAGCCAGTTTGGATTGAGCAATCGAAACATCGGCAATTTCGTCGACAGCATCATCGACTTCCCGGCAAAACGCATAAAAAGCGGTGATGGCTGCCCTGCGGTGCGATGGCAAAAACAGAAACGCATAATAGAAGCTGCTTCCAGATGCGGCGGCTTTTTGCTGGACATATTCTTCGGGTGTCATGTTGCAATTGTCACATCCACAAGCTGCGCCATGCCATGACGGCCATGTCACGTTTGCCAATAGCCGGACGGGCATGCAGCGTTTGAAAGTTCATTTTTTCAATTTTTTCCAATATCCGCAGTCCGCCTTGCACTACCAGCCTCAGTTCCCAACCCGCGCGGCCTGCAATTAGCTTGCACAACGGGGCACCCTCCCGCATCATTTGCGCGGCTTCTACGACATAGCCCTTGACCAGTTGGGTAATTGCCGGCAACTGTGGGTTGATCAACATATCGGTTCTTGCCACTGAGAATTCATGGCAGGCTGCGTCGGTCACATAGTGCCGGTGATTGGGGATATCCCGACTCAGGTCTTGCCAAAAATTGATCAATTGCAAGGCGGTACAAATTTTGTCACTCATTTCCAGTGCATTGCCCGCTTGAATGCCGTACAAATGCAACAACAAGCGACCTACGGGGTTGGCCGAGCGTTTGCAATAGTCGAGCAACTCAGCCTGGCCGGCGTAGGTTGCCCCATTCCGCGTTTTGGCAATGTCTTGCGAAAACGCATCCAACAGGTCAAACAGCAAGTCAACTGGCATTTGGAACTGGCGGATAGCCATCCCCAATGGAATAAACACTTCTGGCCATTTCAGGCTGTGGGCATCGCCGCTGTCCCAGGTCGCATCGGCTACCAGTCCAAGCTGTTTTCTCATCATTTCCAGGTCGTCAAGCCTGCTTTCTGCCGTGGCCGATCCCTCGTCGGCAATGTCATCGGCGGCGCGGGCAAAGGCGTAAATGGCATATATTGGTGGCCGCAAATGGGTCGGACATAACCAGGATGCCACCGGAAAATTTTCGTAATGGCTGGGTTTGGCGGCTTTCATGGTGCTGGAGTTCTCATACTTATCTTAGCCGCAGGTTAAAATGGAGGGCTTACCAATTTTGGTAGGCTGATTGTCGGTCAGCCTTCCGATTTTGCGCGGGTGGCGAAATTGGTAGACGCACCAGGTTTAGGTCCTGACGGTGGCAACACTGTGGGGGTTCGAGTCCCCCCCCGCGCACCAGAAAACTGCTTGACTCCAATGTTTGATGAGGAATAGAAATGTCTGTGACTGTTGAAACCCTTGAGAAATTAGAACGCAAGATGACCCTGACACTCCCCGTCGGAATCATTAAGAACGAAGTTGACATGCGGCTGAAACGGTTGGCCCGCACTGTCAAGATGGATGGGTTTCGGCCGGGCAAAGTGCCGATGAACGTTGTTGCGCAGCGTTATGGCTATTCTGTCCATTACGAGGTCATGAACGACAAGGTGGGCGAGGCGTTTTCCAATGCGGCCAACGAAGCCAAGCTGCGCGTTGCAGGCCAGCCGAAAATCACTGAAAACGAAACTGCGCGTGAGGGCGAAATGGCCTTTGATGCCGTATTTGAAGTTTTTCCTGAGGTGAAGATCGGTGACATTTCCTCAGCAAAGCTGGAGCGCTTCAGCGCTTCCGTCTCGGATGCTGCGATTGACAAAACCATTGAGATATTGCGCAAGCAACGCCGCACATTCTCCCAACGGTCGATGGACAGCGCCGCCGCCCTGACGGACCGCGTCACGGTTGACTTTGAAGGCAAAGTGGATGGTGAGGCTTTTCAAGGCGGGAAGGCAGATGATTTCCAGTTCATCGTCGGCGACGGTCAAATGCTCAAAGAATTTGAAAGCGCTGTCCAGGGCATGAAATCAACAGAAAGCAAAACCTTTCAGTTGGCATTTCCGGCCGATTACCATGGGAAAGAAGTGGCTGGCAAAACGGCTGATTTCATGGTCACGATCAAGAAAATCGAGGCTGCGCACCTTCCTGATGTCAATGATGCATTGGCCAAATCGCTTGGAATTGCCGATGCAAGCGTAGACGGACTGCGGGCCGATATCAGAAAGAACCTGGAGCGCGAAGTCAAATTCCGCTTGTTGGCGCGCAACAAACAGGCTGCCATGGATGCGTTGATTACTGTGGCAGAGTTGGATCTTCCCAAGTCAAGCGTACAGTCTGAGGTCGATCGACTGATTGAAGGTGCACGAGCCGATTTGAAGCAGCGCGGGATCAAAGATGCTGATACCGCACCCATTCCGGCCGAGATTTTTCAGGCCCAAGCGGAACGGCGCGTCCGTCTGGGTCTGACGGTTGGGGAGTTGGTTCGCAGCCATGCCTTGCAGGCTAAACCGGAGCAAATCAAGGCCCATATTGACGAACTGTCCGCGAGTTATGAAAAACCTGCTGAAGTAGTGCGTTGGTACTACAGCGACAACCAGCGTATGGCTGAGGTTGAGGCCATCGTGATTGAAAACAACGTTACTCAATTCATTCTGGCCCAAGCGCAAGTGGCAGATTCCGAAATTTCTTTTGATGATCTGATGGGGCAAAACTGATCTTTAAAGATCAGGCTTGCAGTTTGCCAATCGGCCCCTATCTGACATTGGCATCTCGTTCATCCGAACAATAAGACAAGTCTGTTATCACTTCAGGAGAAACCATGACATTCAGAAACAGTGCGGTAGGCAGTCAACATATGGACATTCAGGGCTTGGGCATGGTTCCGATGGTGATCGAACAATCGGGGCGGGGTGAGCGCTCTTATGATATTTACTCCCGTCTACTTAAAGAGCGAGTGATTTTTCTGGTAGGCCCAGTCAACGACCAAACGGCAAATCTGGTGGTGGCCCAATTGTTGTTTCTTGAAAGCGAAAACCCGGACAAAGACATTTCGTTTTACATCAACTCACCCGGCGGCTCGGTTTCAGCCGGTATGGCGATTTTTGATACGATGAACTTCATTAAGCCTGACGTGTCAACACTCTGCACGGGCATGGCCGCCAGTATGGGTGCCTTTCTGTTGGCTGCGGGTGCCAAGGGTAAGCGGTTTTCGCTGCCTAACTCAAAAGTGATGATTCATCAGCCCTCCGGTGGTAGCCAGGGGCAGGCCACGGAGATCGAAATTCAGGCTCGTGAAATTTTGAAAACACGTGAACAGCTCAATAAAATTTTGGCAGATCGTACTGGGCAACCCCTGGATCGAATTGCACAGGACACTGAGCGTGACTATTACATGACCGCCGATGAAGCCAAAGCATACGGTTTGGTCGATCAGGTGATTTCAAAACGGTCCTGATGCTGCATTTTTCTTTGCGTGCCATTTTTGTAGCTACTGAGCAACTTGCCGTTGCTCAGTAAGCGCGGTCAATCAATTCAGGGTTTCCCGGTTCGTTATCATTCGGGAACCCCAATAAACCGGATCATCCGACATGGCTGAAAAAAAAAGCACGTCCAGCGAGAAAACGCTTTATTGTTCTTTTTGTGGAAAGAGCCAACACGAAGTCAAAAAACTGATCGCCGGACCTTCGGTTTTCGTTTGCGACGAGTGTATTGAGTTGTGCAACGAAATCATTCGTGATGAGTTGCCCGCCAGTGTAGACACCAAAGAGGCTCGAGGTGATTTGCCGACACCTTTGGACATCAAAACCAACCTGGACAACTACGTCATCGGGCAAGAGCCCGCCAAGCGTATTTTGGCAGTGGCGGTTTACAACCATTACAAACGGCTTCGCCACAAGGAAAAGGCAAAAAAAGACGACGTTGAGTTGTCCAAAAGCAATATTTTGCTGATTGGGCCAACTGGTTCTGGCAAGACGTTGCTGGCACAAACCCTGGCCCGCATGCTGGATGTGCCCTTTGTAATGGCCGATGCCACCACACTGACGGAAGCCGGTTATGTCGGCGAAGACGTGGAAAACATCGTTTTGAAGTTGTTGCAAAGCTGCAATTACGAGGTCGAGCGTGCCCAGCGCGGCATCGTTTACATCGACGAAATCGACAAAATTTCCCGTAAATCAGACAACCCGTCGATCACACGCGATGTTTCTGGTGAAGGTGTGCAACAAGCACTGTTGAAACTGATTGAGGGAACCATGGCCAGTGTTCCCCCGCAAGGCGGGCGCAAACACCCGAATCAGGATTTTGTGCAAATAGACACAACCAATATTCTGTTTATTTGTGGCGGTGCGTTTTCTGGGCTGGAGAAGGTTATTGAAAACCGAACCGCTGCCTCCGGTATTGGATTTGGTGCTGCCGTACACAGCAAGGTTGAACGTAGCCTGACTGAATCCTTCAAAGATGTTGAGCCGCAAGATTTGATCAAATTTGGCTTGATACCGGAGTTGGTGGGCCGGATGCCCGTTGTTGCCACTCTGGCTGAGTTGAGTGAAGATGCCTTGATTCAAATTTTGGTCGAACCGAAAAATGCGCTGGTCAAGCAATATGGCAAGCTGCTGGCGATGGAAGGTGTTGATCTCGAAATTCGGCCCTCAGCGTTGCGAGCAATCGCCAAGCGTGCACTGGCCCGCAAAACGGGTGCACGTGGATTGCGTTCGATCCTTGAGCAATCGTTGATCGACACCATGTTTGATTTGCCCACATCATCGAATGTTGAAAAAGTGGTGGTGGATGAGTCCACCATCGAAGAAAACAAGGCGCCGCTGTTGGTCTACCGCGATGTCGCCAGGAAGGCCTGATATCACTATGCCCGGTCATGTTTCCCTGCCCGCAGTTCCCTTGGAGCTTCCGCTGTTGCCACTCCGCGATGTCGTGGTGTTTCCGCACATGGTGATCCCGTTATTTGTGGGGCGGCCTAAAAGCATCAAGGCGCTTGAAACCGCGATGGAGGCCGAACGTCAGATCATGCTGGTGGCCCAGAAAGCGGCAGCTAAAGATGACCCGGTCGTTGGCGACATGTTTGATGTGGGATGCATTTCCACCATTCTCCAAATGCTCAAACTGCCCGATGGTACTGTTAAGGTGTTGGTCGAAGGGCAACAGCGAGCCCAGGTCAATTTGATTGTGGAGGGCGAGACTCATTTCTCAGCCACTGTGACACCCTTTGAGGCTCAGTTGGAAGTCGTTCCAAAGGCAGGCGACAAAACCAGCGAGGTTGAAGCCTTGCGCCGGGCCGTGATGCAGCAGTTTGACCAGTATGTCAAACTGAACAAAAAAATCCCGCCGGAGATACTCACATCGATCTCCAGCATCGATGACCCAGGCCGTTTGGCCGACACGATTGCTGCCCATTTGCCACTTAAGCTCGACAATAAACAGTCTGTATTGGCTTTACCAAATGTACGGGCACGTCTCGAGAACCTGTTCGAGCAGATCGAGCGCGAGGTTGAGATACTAAACGTCGACAAGAAGATTCGTGGACGCGTTAAAAGGCAGATGGAAAAAAACCAGCGTGATTTTTATTTGAATGAGCAAGTGAAGGCGATTCAAAAAGAATTGGGGGAAGGCGAAGACGGTGCCGATATAGACGAAATCGAAAAAAAGATCAAGGCCGCCAAAATGTCTAAGGAGGCTTTGAAAAAAGCTGAAGGCGAGCTCAAAAAGCTTAAACTGATGTCGCCAATGTCAGCCGAAGCGACCGTCGTGCGCAACTACATCGACGTTCTGGTCAACTTGCCTTGGGCCCGCAAAACAAAAATCAAACACAACCTGACCAACGCCGAAAAGGTGCTGAACGAAGATCATTTTGGGCTCGACAGAGTCAAGGATCGAATCCTTGAGTATTTAGCTGTTCAGCAACGGGTCGATAAAGTCAAGGCGCCGATCTTGTGTCTGGTTGGGCCCCCGGGCGTTGGGAAAACCTCGCTCGGTGAATCCATTGCCAAAGCTACTGGCCGCAAGTACGTACGCATGGCGCTGGGGGGCATGCGTGACGAAGCCGAGATCAGAGGGCACCGTCGTACTTATATTGGGGCGTTGCCGGGCAAAGTATTGCAAAGCTTGACCAAAGCGGGAGCCCGAAATCCTTTGTTTTTGCTAGATGAAATAGATAAGCTGGGTACTGATTTTCGGGGCGATCCGTCAAGTGCCTTATTGGAAGTGTTGGATCCCGAGCAAAACCACAAATTTGGAGACCATTATGTCGAGGTTGATTTCGACCTGAGCGACGTGATGTTTGTAGCGACTTCCAACTCGATGAATATCCCGTCGGCACTGCTTGACCGGATGGAAGTGATCCGTCTGGCTGGTTATACCGAAGATGAAAAGACCAATATTGCTTGCCGTTACTTGTTGCCCAAACAGTTGAAAAACAATGGGGTGAAAGCATCTGAGCTGGATATTTCCGAAGCAGCAGTGCGCGACATCGTCAGGTACTACACCCGCGAAGCCGGCGTGCGGTCACTTGAGCGAGAGCTTTCAAAAATATGCCGCAAAGTCGTGAAGGCCCTGCTGCTCAAGCAGATGACACCCAAAGTTCATGTAACTGCCGACAACCTGAATGATTTTTTGGGTGTGCGCAAGTTCAGTTACGGACGCGCGGAGGATTTAAACCAGGTGGGGCAAGTAGTTGGCTTGGCGTGGACGGAAGTGGGTGGTGATTTGTTGACGATTGAAGCGGCTTTGATGCCCGGCAAAGGCGTGATTACCCGCACCGGATCCCTGGGTGATGTGATGAAAGAGTCGGTCGAAGCAGCCCGAACAGTGGTGCGCAGCAGGTCACGGCACTTGGGCATCAAAGACGACATTTTTGAAAAAAAAGACATTCACATTCACGTGCCGGACGGGGCGACCCCGAAAGACGGGCCGAGTGCAGGTGCAGCCATGACAACGGCCTTCGTTTCTGCGTTGACCGGTATACCCGTGCGTGGCGATGTAGCCATGACGGGCGAAATTACGCTGCGTGGTGAGGTGACGGCCATCGGTGGCTTGAAGGAAAAACTGTTGGCGGCATTGCGTGGCGGAATCAAGACAGTCTTGATCCCGGAAGAAAATGCTAAAGACCTGCAGGAGATACCGGAAAACGTCAAAAACAACCTGGAAATCGTGCCTGTTCGGTGGATCGACCAGGTTCTCGAAATTGCCTTGTTGCGGATGCCGGTGCCGTTGCCAGACGAAGAGCCTGTGGCGGTCGCTACAGCACCGGCGGAAGCCGCTGTCGTGGCCATTGAGCATGGGTTGGGCACGGTTGATGCCATTAAACATTAATCGAATTTTCGTGCCCGCTAAGCTAAGTATTCAACGTCGGTGAAGCTGATGACCGGTACGTCAAAAAAATGAACTTCGCATGTGAAATCCTCATTTTTTGACGTTATAATTAAGGCTTGAAATGCGGGAATAGCTCAGTTGGTAGAGCGCAACCTTGCCAAGGTTGAGGTCGAGAGTTCGAGACTCTTTTCCCGCTCCAAATCCAGAAAAGGGAAGCCTCGGCTTCCCTTTTTTAATAGGGGCTTGTTTTCCAAGGCGTGGCCTGACATCAAGTTCGAAATCGGTACTTGGCGCGATAGCAAATCGGTTATGCAACGGATTGCAAATCCGTCTAGCCCAGTTCGACTCTGGGTCGCGCCTCCAGCATAGAAGCCTCGCTGTTGTAATAATGGCGAGGCTTTTTGTTTAAACTGGGCGTCATGTCATCGAGCAACCAGCGATCCAGTGCCCGAGTGGTGAAATAGGTAGACACATCGGACTTAAAATCCGCCGCTTCCGTAAAAGGGGCGTACCGGTTCGATTCCGGTCTCGGGCACCACCATTTCCCGCTGGCTCGGAGAAATGACCAAAACAATCCCTCTTCCGATATACACTGACTCTCACATGGCACGCAAAAATCCACCTTTCGAGGCGCCTTTCGAAATTCACCTTCACGGGCAAGTGCCGCTTCGCGCCGACGTAGTGTTTGATCAAATCCAAGATGCGCTTCGGCCCATTTGGACCTACGTGGGAGCCCGTTCATTGGCGGACGGCGCGGCCAGTGTCTATGAAGAGGAGCCCGGCATCCGGTTTGAACCCAAGGAGCATTTGCTGCAAGTGTGTTGGACGGTAGAGGGCGACGACGATTTTCGCCAGGTGCTGGACGAAATGTGTATGAACCTCAACGAATTGTCACAGACCGGCACAACCATCGAAGTGACGTTTTATGACACCGCTTTTGACGGCGAAGAAGAAGATGACGATAGGGGCGAGGAAGAATCGCGCGACGATTTTGTCATGCTGTTTGTCGGCCCTACGCCAGCGGCGATCATGCAAGTGCAGCGCGATTTATTGGTGCAGGATGTAGTGGGTTTGATGGAGCGCCACTTTGACGGCGCTGAACTTTCGGGTGTCGTCGCTGAAGTGGACAAACTTTTTGCCCTGCGGTTTGACGCGTTGGTGAACTCCCTTGAGTTGGGTCGTCCGCCCCGTGGTGGGGCAGGTGGTTCGGGGGGATCAGGTGGACATGGCGGCGGGCGCAAGCCGCGGCATCTTCACTGAGAACCTTTCTTCTCTAAACAACGGGCCATTCTTTTGCGGAATTGGCCGTATTTCATTTCCAAATCATCTCTGAAAAGCGTTGTGCATTTTGGCCAATGTTTCTGCAATGGTGTCGTCGGTACGCTTTGGTTTGTTCAAAGTTCAGCGTTTTTCGTACTGGGTACCGCCAAATAAAACTTCGCGTGCCGTGGTGTCGGTGATCGGTTTTCGCAGCGCCGCCAAAACCGCAACACCGCGCTGAACCGCTGGCCGCTCGGCAATCTGTTCAAACCACGTTTGTAAATGCGGAAAGTCTGACAGTTCGACACCTTGATTGGCCCAGTTTCTCAGCCAGGGGAAGATGGCCATATCTGCAATTGAATAGGTGTTTCCAGCTATAAATTTGTGGGTTGCCAATTGCTTGTCAATGACCCCATAGATGCGTTTGGCTTCGTTGGTGTAGCGGTTGATTGCGTATTCAAGCTTTTCAGGTGCGTAGAGGCGAAAATGATGGTTTTGCCCCAGCATCGGTCCAACACCGCCCATCTGGAACATCAGCCATTGCAGCACTTCGTATTTTTGGCGATCGGGTTTAGGCATGAATTTACCGGTTTTGGCAGCCAGGTAAATCAAGATGGCTCCTGATTCAAAAACAGCTATTGGCTTCCCGTCGGGCCCATGCGGGTCTACCAAGGCGGGTATTTTGTTGTTTGGGCTGATTTTGAGGAATTCGGGATTAAATTGATCACCGGTGCCGATGTTGACTGGAATGGCGCGCCAATCTCGCCCGAGTCTGAAGCCGCACTCTTCGAGCATCACATGCACTTTGTGGCCGTTGGGCGTGGGCCAGGTATAGACATCAATCATGACAATTTTATCAATTAATTAATTTTAGAAACTTTGCAAAATAAAAAAGGCATTTTGTTCATTAAATTAATTTATAGTTAGCTATATTAAATATATCAATTATGACTATAATTAATAAATTAATCAGTTAAAAAGTTATAAATTTTGAAAAAATTGTTGCAAGATCGGGGGCTGCTTTTACCCTCTTCGTCTTGCAGGCCACAACATTTTTTATGCAGAGGTATTGCGCACCACCGTTTGGCTTCTGCACGGGCCTTCATCAGCTGATGAAGGCCGAAAAAAACCACTGGTGGTTAACCAATGTGCCTGCCGCTAACCTGTCATTCAATACACGTTAACAGCCGCGGGTGATGGGCATTTCCACTTCACGCGGGTTGGCTGAGTATTTGCCCAGCTCCAGCTTGGCGATGGCATTGCGGTGCACTTCATCCGGGCCGTCGGCGAAGCGCAGGGTGCGTGCGTTGGCATAGGCGTAGGCCAGGGGGAAATCTCCGCTCACGCCGCCTCCGCCATGCACTTGCATGGCCCAGTCGATCACCTGGCAGGCCATGTTGGGGGCCACCACCTTGATCATGGCGATTTCATTTTTTGCCACTTTGTTGCCGGCAATGTCCATCAGCCAGGCGGCCTTGAGCGTCAACAATCGGGCCATGTCGATTTTGCAGCGGGCTTCGGCTATCCGTTCCTGGGTAACTGTCTGGGACGCAACGGTTTTGCCAAAAGCCACCCGGCTGGAGGCGCGTTTGCACATCAGCTCCAACGCCCGCTCGGCCAATCCAATCAGGCGCATGCAGTGGTGAATGCGTCCGGGCCCCAGACGGCCTTGGGCGATCTCAAAGCCGCGGCCTTCACCGAGCAAAATGTTGCTGACGGGAACCGTCACGTCTTTGAACAGGACTTCCATGTGGCCGTGAGGGGCATCGTCATAACCAAACACAGACAGGGGGCGCACCACGGTCATTCCGGGTGTGCCGGCGGGGACCAACACCATGCTTTGCTGGGAATGGCGCGGTGCTTCTGGATCGGTTTTTCCCATGGTGATGTAAATCGCACAGCGTGGGTCGCCCGCGCCGCTGGTCCACCACTTGCGGCCATTGATGACGTAGTTGTCGCCCTTGCGCTCAATTCGGGTTGAGATGTTGGTGGCGTCGCTAGAGGCGACATCTGGCTCGGTCATGGCAAAAGCGCTTCGGATTTTGCCTTCCAGCAAGGGCTTGAGCCAACGTGCCTTGTTTTCATCAGACCCGTAACGGGCGATGGTCTCCATGTTGCCGGTGTCAGGTGCCGAACAATTGAACACCTCGGGTGACCAGCTCACGCGGCCCATGATTTCCGCAAGGGGCGCATACTCTTGGTTGGTCAGGCCAGCGCCTGAGTAGCCAGATGCATGGGCGCTGTCGACTGGCAAAAACAGGTTCCACAGGCCTGCAGCCTGTGCCTTGGGTTTAAGGTCTTCAATGGTTTTAAGTGGTGTCCAGCGTTTGCCAGCAGCCGTGTTGGCCTCGATTTCGGCGTGGTAGGCGTCTTCAGCCGGGTAGATGTAGTCGTCCATGAAGCGCAGCACTTTGGCTTGCAGTTCTTTGGTTTTAGCTGAGTAGTCAAAATCCATGGGGGTCTCCGGTAAAAAGGTGTCGGGAAATTATTGATGAACGTTTGATTCTGGTCTGGTACGGGACATCAACGCAGTCACCCTAGGGACGGATTGCACTGCCCTTGCAGATGTCAATGCCCCGGGGAACCGGCAAAGCTTGGCCACGGTCCCATAATGGCGTGAGTATCAGGCCTTCGACGCAAATTGCCAGGCCAGTTGCGCCAACGGTTTGGCACCTTGCGCTGAGACAGCCGCCTGCGCATTGGAGGCGGTGCCGGCCTCTACGCGCTTGGCGATGCCCTGCAGAATGGCGGCAATACGGAACATGTTGTAGGCTTGATAAAAGGCCCAGTCTCCCCGAATTTCGTCGGGCGTGGCAAAGCGGGTGCGCGCGCAATACCGCCGGATGTATTCCTGCTCTGACGGGATGCCCAGGGCCGCGATATCGAGCCCGCCAATGCCCCGGCCCAAGCCTTGCGGGATGTTCCAGGTCATGCAGTGGTAACTGAAATCTGCCAGTGGATGTCCCAGTGTGGAAAGTTCCCAATCCAGCACGGCAATCACCCGGTTTTCAGTGGGGTGGAACATCATGTTGTCCAGACGGTAATCGCCATGAACGATGCCCACCATGGTTTCAGACTTGGCCATGGCCGGAATGTGCGCGGGCAACCAATCCATCAGGCGCTGCATCTCTTCGATAGGCTGGGTGAGCGGGCCAGCGCCGTCAGCGGAGGCCACGTACTGCTTGCTCCAGCGGCCAATCTGGCGGTCAAAATAATTGCCGGGTTTGCCGTAGTTGGCCAAGCCACGTTCTGCATACTTAACGGTGTGAAGTGCGGCAATGACCCGGTTCATCTCGTCATAGATCGCGTCGCGCTCCGCATTGGATTTGCCCGGCAGCGCTTGATCCCACATCACGCGGCCCTGCATGAACTCCATGACGTAGAAGGCCCGGCCTATCACGCTCTCATCTTCACACAGGCAATACATCTGCGGCACAGGAACGTCGCTGCCAGCCAACCCCCGCATCACAGCAAATTCCCGCTCCACTGCGTGGGCAGACGGCAGCAGCTTGGCCACCGGGCCGGGTTTGGCACGCATCACATAACTTTGCGATGGCGTGGTCAGCTTGTAGGTGGGGTTTGACTGGCCACCCTTGAACAGCTCCGCCGTGAGCGGGCCTTTAAAGCCTGGCAGGTTTGCTGACAACCACTCGGTGAGTACCTGCACGTCAAACTGGTGTTGCTGCACGACCGGTTTGGTGCCGACAAACTGGTCGAAGGTTTCGTCTGAATTTTGGGTGTTCATGGTCAACTGTCTGAGTCAATGATGCGCATCAGTATCTCGCGGTTACGGATCACCAGGCCACCGGGTTCAATCCGGATGGCATCTTCGCGTTCCATCGATTTGAGTTCCTGGTTGACCCGCTGGCGCGATGCGCCCAGCAACTGGGCCAGTTCTTCCTGGGCCAATTGCAGGCCAATACGCACTTCACGGCCATCTGAAAGGCTGGGCACACCATAACTGCGCACGAGGTGCAAAAGCTGCTTGGCCAGGCGGGCCCGAAGCGGCAAGGTATTGAGGTCTTCGACCAAGCCGAACAATACCCGGATGCGGCGGGCTTGAAGGCGCAGCATCGCTTCATACAGTTCGACGTGTGAGGCCAGAATTTTTTTGAAATCTGCTTTGGCGACACACAAAATGGTTGTGTCTCCGTGGGCATAGGCATCGTGGGTGCGGCTGTCGCCGTCAAAAATGGAGACATCACCGAACCAAATGCCAGGCTCTACATACGTTAGTGTGATCAGTTTTCCGGAGAGCGAGGTGGAGCTGACCCGCACGGCACCGCGCGCACAGGCAATCCATTCTTCAGGCGGATCGCCCCTGGCGGCGATCAATTCGCCATCTTTGAAGCGCTTGACGTAGGCGCAGCGCAGGATGTCGTGCCGCAACGAGGGTGAAAGCGAGGTAAACCAGCGCCCCGAATTGATGGCTTCGCGTTCGTCGACTGTCAGGATCGGTTCATTCATGGGTGGTGGAATAGGGTGTTTGTTCGTATTCAGCGTTGGCGGCAACCCGGGTTGTCAAGCTTCAACATGCAGCAAACTCAAAGTCAATGCCGCCCTTCGCCGCAACCAGGGGCTGGGGCGATAGCGTGGATCGCCATACACCGTCTGCATATTGAATAAAACCTCCAGCACACTGGCACTGCCATACAAATCTCCCATGGCCAACGGGCCGTGGGGGTATCCCAAACCCAGCGTAACTGCAGTTTCCAGGTCTGCCGGGGTACAGATCGCCTGCTGGCAGATGTCAGCGGCGACATTGACGATGTGGGCAATGACCCGCTGGGTCACAAAACCGGCGCTGTCGCGGATCACGCTGACGGCTTTGCCGTCACGGGCGAACAAGGCGTGGGCGGCATTGCGGATGTCTATTCTCGTCGCTGGGTTGCTAGCTATAACCCGCCGTTTGGTGGCCGCGTCGGCAATCAACATGTCGATGCCAACCGTTCTGCTGGGATCCAGGCGGTCGACAGCGGCAACAGTGGTGACATCAAAACCAAGCGGGGCGACCAATATCAGGGCCTTTTCAGACGGCAAGGTGCCGGTTTCAATGGTTGCCCCGAGATCCTTCAGCAATTGCAAGAGTTCAGCCCGCCGGGCGGCACGCGGCGAAAGCCATACCGGTGGCGGCAGTTCAACCTGTGGTGCGGCAGGTTCTGCCTGAACTTGCATGACGCCATCAACATACTTATAGAAACCTTCACCCGCCTTTCGGCCAATAATGCCGCCCGCCACCCGCTGCGCGGTTATCACGCTCGGGCGAAACCGCGGCTCCTCATAATATTGGCGGTAAATGGATTCCATCACAGGGTGGGAGACATCCAGCCCTGTGAGATCCAGCAACGCAAAGGGGCCGAGCTTAAAACCAGCCTGATCTTTAAGAATTCGGTCAATTGTCGCGCTGTCGGTGATGTTTTCGCCCAAAATGCGCAAAGCTTCTGTTCCATAACCGCGCCCCGCGTGGTTCACGATGAAACCGGGTGTGTCTTGGGCAATGACCGGCGTGTGGCCCATTTCGCGGGCATAACTTGTCAATTGCAGGCAAACCAAGGGACTGGTCTTTATGCCTGCAATCACCTCCACAACTTTCATCAGAGGTACAGGGTTGAAAAAGTGAAACCCAGCCAGCCTTGCGGGTTGAGCCATCCGTGAGGCCAGCGCAGTGATCGAGAGTGACGAGGTATTGCTGGCAATCACCGCTTCAGACCCCAGCAGCTGTTCCAGCTGGGCAAAGAGGTTTTGTTTGATCTCCAGCTTTTCCACGATGGCTTCGACGACCAAATCGCATTCGCGCAAGTCCGTCAAAGTGTCGGCGCAAGTCAGGCGTGCTGTCAGGGCCTGGCATTGATCGGCAGACAAGCGTCCTTTGTCTCGCAACTTGGCCCATTGCTCACCAACCGACTGTTTGGCAGCGAGCGCAGCAGCTGGTGATGTATCAAAAACACACACTTGGCTGCCGGCCTGTGCTGCGATTTGCGCAATGCCACGCCCCATGGCACCCGCGCCCACGATACCTACATTCGTAAAAGTTGTGCTCATGACTTCATTATCACGGACTGGCGCCCATGCAGTTTGCCGTCGATCCACCCATTTGCCGCTTTTGCAGTGCTGTCAAAGATGTGAGCGGCTAGCAACAATGGATCGGCCTTTTTGAGCGAGAATCAAAGCAAAATATCAGGATGCAAAGTGAACCGTAGAAACAAAATTCTGGGCCTGTTGCTGCTTGTCAGCGCTTTGGATACCTTTGCCTTGACCCTCGGGCGGGTGCGGGGAGCAGCCCTGGTTGGCAGGCCGCTTGATTTAACCATTGCCGCCCAACTTGCCCCCGACGAAGCCTCTGGCACGCTTTGCGTTGAGGCCGACGTTTTCCATGCAGACACCCGGCAAGACGGCTCCCGCGTGCGGGTGGTGGTCGAACCCGGGCCGGGTCAAACGGCCAATATCCGTGTCATTTCGTCGGTGCCTGTTGATGAGCCAATGGTCACGGTCTACCTCAAAGCCGGTTGCGAGCAAAAAATCACCCGACGGTATGTGTTGTTGGCTGACATAGCCAGCGAAACAGCCGGCCCGCTGGCGACTCCTCAATTGCCGCTGGTGTCTGCACCTTCAGTTCCGATCGCTGCAACCATCTCACCGGCCAATGTGCCGACTCCAGGCTTGCCAGTGGCAACGCCGGCCCCTATGGAAGTGGCTGCCTTGGCACCCGCTGCAATGTCCAGTACCCCGTCCGTGCCACCCGCACAACCTGCTGCAAGGGCTGCCCGCCCGCAAGCAGCTGTGGCGAAACCGGCGGCGCCAAGGACCCCCAAACCGGTCGTTGCTGCGCCAGCCGCTGGACTGCCGCCCGTGCCCAGAGTGTTGGCCAAGCCTGCCGTGCAAGCCAAAATCATACCCAAGCCTGAACCGGCATCCAAACCGCTAGTGGATGAAAAAACGCTGGCAGGCCGAGCTGGCGGACAATCCCGTTTGAAACTGGATCCTTTGTCCAGCCTGTCGGACCGCGTTGCCACTTTGGAAACTGCAACGCCTGTGCCGTCACCCGACCGGCAAAAAGAAATCCAGCGGGTTCAAACCCTTGAAGACAGCGTGAAAGCGCTTGTCGCGCTGGCTGCCAAAAATGAAGCCAGCATGATGGACATGCGCAACCGGGTTCAACAAGCGGAAGCGGAGCGGCTGCCGATTGCCTGGGTATACGCGTTGGGCGCGTTGTTGCTTGCCTGCCTGGGTGCCATAGGATGGCTGTGGACGAGGTTGTCAAAAAGTGCTAGCGGCCAAGCGGGTCGCGATGACTGGTGGAGCGGCTCCAAAGGAGCACCGTTGGCTGCAAACGCAGAGCGGACAGCATCGGCCAGTGGGTCAAATTTTTCACCGATCCAAGGTGCTGGTCATAGCGTACCGCAAGCACTTCGGCGGGATGGCCAGCCGTCCGGTTTTGGTGATGGGGCAGGGGCAACAATTGCAATCCAGCGCGCCCGTCCGACCTTGCGGGAAGACCCTGAATCGCAAATGGATGTCAGTCTAGTTGAAATGAGCGAGTCGAACTTCGACAACCTGATGCAATCCGGGCAAGCCCATAGCGGC
This sequence comes from Rhodoferax sp., assembly GCA_031418135.1. GTDB lineage: Bacteria > Pseudomonadota > Gammaproteobacteria > Burkholderiales > Burkholderiaceae_C > JANYCG01. Next base: position 32,283 of record JANOWY010000422.1, read on the forward strand.
ATCCGCAAAGGGCCGTTGCCGCGTCAGGCGGAAGCGCCGCCAACACGTTCGCAACCGATGGAGATGGCGCGTTCCATCAATTCCGACAAAGTGTTTGACGTCCGCCAAAAGGCCGATTTTTTTGTCTCTTTGGGTCAGACCGATCAGGCAGTTCGGGTTCTAGAGGACCAAATCAACGAAAGTGGCGAAACCAGTCCCTTGCTGTACCTGGATTTGCTGGGTATCCTGCATAACCTGGGTTTGCGCCAAGACTATCACCAGTTCAAGGAAGACTTTAATTTGCTGTTTAACAGCAGGGTGCCTGATTTCGTCGCGTACGGACAGGAAGGCCGTAGCCTGGAAGAGTATCCCCAGGTGCTGGCCCATATCACGGCCCTGTGGCCGACCCGAAAAGCCCAGATGGTGATCGAAGCCTCGATCTTCCGGGATACCCTGGACGAATCCAGCAAGCCCTTCGACTTGGCTGCATTTCGTGACCTGTTGTTGTTGCATGCGATTGCACAAACCAATGCGCGTGGTGGGCTTGGGACTTCAGATTTGTCACCACTTTCGCCCAGCATCGCGGAGTCAGCTGCTGTACGCCAGGTCGCGGCACCTTTGCAATCAGTGGACATTCCATTGGAGACGCGTGGCGGTATGTTGCCCATGCCCACGCCCAGCAGGGCCAGCACTACCGATTTGGATCTGGATTTGAACGATCTGGTGGCGCCCAGTGTGCTGCCAGCGGAGCCAGACGGTGTGCCAACCGAGTTCCCTGTCATTACACCTCCTCCTGCGCCCCAGGGCATAGTTGACAACAACTTCCTGAATTTTGAAACCAACAATACGGTTCAGTACAACCTGCCCAAGCCCAAGGCTTAGGTTGCGAGCAAACCTGCTGGGGCCCGTTTAGGCCTATCTGCGAACTTGAAGCGCAGCAGGATTGACGATGTTGGAAGGTGTGCCAGTTATGAAGCTGATCACATTTTGAAATGCTGAGCTGAAATAGAGTTCGTAGCTGTCTTGTTCGACGTAGCCAATATGCGGCGTGCAAATACAGTTCTCCAGCCGCAAGAGAGCGTGGCCTTGCAAGATGGGTTCATTTTCAAAGACATCCACAGCGGCCAACCCTGGCCTGCCACGGTTCAGGGCTGCAATCAGGGCATCAGGCTCGATCAGTTCGGCACGGGAGGTGTTGACGAAAAGGGATGTCGGTTTCATGTTTGAAAGGTCGTCCAGCGTAACGATGCCACGCGTTTCGTCGTTCAGGCGCAAATGCATTGACAAGACATCACACTGGGCGAAGAAGTCTTCTCGTTTGGTCGCGACGCGCAAACCGTCCGAAACGGCGCGATCTCTTGAGCCTTGACTCCCCCAAATAACGACATCCATGCCAAAGGCTTTGCCGTAACCCGCCACAATTTGTCCGATTTTTCCGTAGCCCCAAACGCCCAGAACCTTACCTCGCAATACAGTGCCCAAACCAAAATTGGGAGGCATGGAAGCCGCTTTCAGTCCTGACTGTTGCCAAGCACCGTGTTTCAGATTGCCGACGTACTGGGGCAGCCGTTTGACCGCTGCCATGATGAGGGCCCAGGTTAATTCCGCAGGAGCCCAGGGTGAGCCAGCACCGTCAGCTACCGCGATACCGCGTTCCGTGCAGGCCTGAATGTCAATATGCCCGCCAGCTCGTCCAGTTTGGACGATCAATTTCAGTTTGGGGAGTTTCTCGATCAAGGCCCGGGTGATTGGAGTGCGCTCCCGAATCAACACCACGACATCGGCATCTTTGAGACGGATGGAGAGCTGGCCAATCCCTTTGACCGTATTGGTGTAGACCTTGGCTGGGAATTGGTCAAGTATGGAGGCGCATTTGAGCTTGCGAACGGCATCCTGGTAATCATCAAGAATCACGATATTCATGCCGATATTGTGCCTTGGTGCAAGTTCAGGTCATTGCGGTTAGCATCAGCTCCCTTGTTCAACTAACCGGAAAAAAACAATGCCGATGTCGATGTCTTCAGCCAGCCTGCCCGTTTGTGCTTCGTTGCTGGGAAACCTCAGCCATTTACTTGACAAACTGGAGGTTTTTATCGATGAGAAGAAATGCGACCCCAATGCCATCTTGCAATACCGCATGGCACCCGACATGTTGCCGTTCTCCCGGCAAGTTCTCATTGCCTGTGATGCTTCAAAAAATGGCATCGCCCGAATTTCAGGCGTAGAGGCACCAAAATTTGACGATACAGAAACGACCATTGCTGAATTCAAGGCACGAATCCAGAAAACGCTTGATTTCCTCAAATCGGTACCGGCTGACAAACTGGATGGAACAGAGGACAAAGACATCACGTTCCCGGTGGGCAAAGACACCCGAACCATGAAGGGGGAGGCATTTTTAAAGCACTGGATGTTGCCCAATATGTATTTTCATATCACCACGGCTTATTTGATTCTGCGCCACAACGGTGTGAATGTGGGCAAGCGGGATTACCTCCTGGGTGCTGCTGCCAATACCTGACTCCATTCCTGATTCAGTGTAGCGTGGCGTCCTGGGCGGCATCCAGCGCAACCAAGCGATCCAGTTCCGCGCAAACATCGGCCATACGGCCCGAAATAACCATGCGCCCGACGCTGGTGCACGCTTGCCCGGATTCATGAATGCGCACCACTCGTAGGCGCATGGGGCTGGGGCGAACTATGCCCGGTTGAACGCCGCCCTGACGGGACGCCATCTGCGGCACACGCAAGCCTTGTACAGGTGTTGGTAGGCGGTTGCGCAGGCTGGTTTGCTGCATGGGTTTCAACCCAATGGCGGTGCCGTCTACCAGCCAGCGAAAGAGGCCTTGAAAAGACTCACCCAAGATGCGGGTCGCGAAAGGGCGCGAAGTGCGCAATGGCGCAGCAAAAGAGGTGTGGGTCGTCATAGGGTTCCAGATTCAGATAGGACCAACAAGCAGAATGGCAATGGGTAGATGGTGCTCGAGAATGGCGTTTGAAAAAAGCGCCCAAAACGGGCCTTCGCACATGGCACTTACATCAACATGGTGTTGCGGATCAGGCCGACCGCCAGGCCTTCGATTTCAAAGGGTTCCCCGGGTTCCACCACAATGGTTTGGAAATCCGGGTTTTCAGGGTGGAGCTCGATCAGGTGTTTGTTGCGCTTGAAACGTTTGACTGTTACTTCTTCACCCAATCGGGCCACCACAATTTGGCCGTTTTTGGCATCTTTGGTGGATTGAACGGCCAGCAGGTCACCATCCATGATGCCTGCGTCGCGCATGGACATGCCGCGGACTTTGAGCAAATAGTCAGGGCGCCGCTGGAACAGGCTGTTTTCGACGTAATAGGTTTGGTCGATGTGTTCCTGCGCCAGAATTGGTGAGCCTGCAGCGACCCGACCAATGAGAGGCAAAGCCAATTGGGCAAGCCCTTGCAGGGGTAGCGAAAACTGCTTGAAGCGCGATTCGTTGATGGCGCGAAGCGCATCGCTTTTAAGGCGAATGCCCCGGGAAGTGCCGCTGACCAGTTCGATCACGCCTTTGCGCGCCAATGCCTGGAGGTGCTCTTCGGCCGCATTGGCTGACTTGAAACCCAATTCTGTGGCGATTTCTGCACGGGTGGGCGGAGCCCCAGTGCGGGCGATGGCGCTTTGGATGAGATCCAGGATTTGTTGCTGGCGGGCGGTGAGTTTCACCTGGAAGCTCGGCAGGTCAATCATGGCAATTCCTTTCATGTAAACTGGTTGGATAACCAGTAACTGTATTTTTAACCAGTTTTTAAAATGATGCAAGCTTTTTTTGCAAACACTTCAATTGAAGGCGATTTAGCGGTTGTCGTACTGGGAACCGGGGGCACTATTGCGGGGACGGCGGCCTCGGCCCATGACGTGTTGGGATATACAGCAGCGCAACTCAGTATTGGGGACTTGCTCGGTAGCATCCCGCGGGTTGATGAAACAGGTTGTTGCATCGAATCGGAGCAGGTCGCACAGGTAGACAGCAAGGACATGGAGGTTGCGGTTTGGCAAACCCTGGCTGAACGCGTGGAACATCATCTGCTACGGCGAAATGTGGTTGGCATCGTGATTACACATGGCACCGACACCGTGGAAGAAACCGCTTTTTTTCTGCATTGCGTTTTGCCGCCTTCCTTGCTGGTCAACAAACCAGTGGTTATGACGTGTGCCATGCGGCCAGCCACAGCCGTTAATGCTGATGGACCACAAAATCTCCTTGATGCCCTGCGATTGGCAACCCGCTATACGCGCCCCGATGCATTGGCCTGCGGCACTCCTGAAGCCTCTGGGGTGTCTACATTAGGGGGTATTGTTGTCGTGTGCGGGGGCGTGATTCATTCGCCGCTGTATATCCAAAAAGTGCATCCCACCCGGCTGGATCCGTTTGATTCCGGTGACGCGCCAAGCTTGGGGCGCATCTCCCCCGACGGTTTGTTGATGGCCACCCCCTGGTCATCACTGGAGGGTGCCCAAGGCGACATGGCGGATAAAGGCTGGGAGCGCCCGGTGGTTTTACCAAAACACGGTGAAGCCTGGCCGCGCGTTGAAATTGTATTGAGCCATGCCGCCGCCGGCTCAGCCTTGGTGGAAGCTTTGCTGTCGCAACGTTTGGTCGGTCACGCCCCGGTCAGGGGACTTGTTGTGGCGGGCACGGGCAACGGATCAATTCACCAGACACTGCTGTCGGCTTTGCTGGATGCCCAGGCAAAAGGTGTGAGGGTGGTGCGATGCAGCCGGTGTGCCTTTGGCTCCGTACAGGCCGTTGCGAGTCACCCTTTGTCTGAAATTTCAGTACTGTCGCCATTCAAAGCGCGCATTCGGCTGATGCTGGAGTTGGCGCAATTGCCTGCCGGCCAGGCATCTGACTGATGTCATTCGAAAGTTGCGGCCGCTCTCTGGGCGACCGTTGCAAATAAATTTATCTAATTTTAGGCTTTTAAATTAGATATTAATGGATAATGTTCACGTAATTATTGTATAGTAAGCTACTATTAGTATAGTAATTAATTTCATTAAAAATTCATTTTTTTATTTAAATAATATTTAAATGTCTATTTCTGAAAAAATTCAACCCGCCAATGCCTCAAAGGCGCGGGCCTTGATCTCTTCGACTTCTCCAACACCGCTGATCTTGCGGTATTTTGGGGCTGCCGCTGGCATTGCCTTGGCCCAGCTCGCGTAATAGTCAACCAATGGGCGGGTTTGTGCGCTGTACACGTCCAGCCGTTTTCGCACCGTTTCTTCCTGATCGTCTACCCGCTGGATGAGGGGTTCGCCAGTCACGTCGTCCATCCCAGCAACTTTTGGTGGATTGAACTTGACATGGTAGGTACGGCCAGACGCTGTATGCGAGCGTCGGCCACTCATGCGTTCGATGATGGCATCGAACGGCACCTCAATCTCGAGCACGTAGTCCAGATTGACCCCGGCTTCTTTCATCGCATCAGCCTGCGGAATGGTGCGCGGAAAGCCATCAAACAAGAAGCCGTGGGCGCAATCAGGCTGGGTCAGACGCTCTTTGACGAGATTGATGATCAGGCCGTCGCTCACCAGGGCGCCTGAATCCATTATTTTTTTGGCCTCCAGCCCCATGGGCGTGCCGGCCTTGACCGCCGCACGAAGCATGTCGCCAGTGGATATTTGCGGTATGCCGTATTTCTGGCAGATGAAAGTGGCTTGGGTGCCCTTTCCTGCGCCGGGTGCGCCCAAAAGGATCAGTCTCATGGATTTCCTTGTCTGGATTTGCTCATTGTTTTGTCAACTGGGTCAGGCTCACTGCGCGCCTGGGTTGCGTGTCTCACCGGCTAGATTATCACGTGCTTGGCCTGTCATCTCACTGACAAGTGCCGCGCTGCTTCACCCTTGCGAGCAACGCGATGAATCAAACCAAACTTTGGGTTTCAAAATGCTCACGCACCCGATCCAAATCAGCCGGCGTATCGACCCCAGGGCCGGGCGCGTGCGCCGTCACGGTTACCGCAATGCGGTGACCATGCCACATGGCGCGAAGTTGTTCAAGCGCCTCGACACCTTCAATCGGGGCCGGTGGCAACGCCGGGAACTGCCGCAAAAAACCGGCGCGGTAGCCATAAATGCCGATATGCCGCAACGGTGCCGCCGCATCACAAAACCCCTGCGCAAGCCACCAAGGAGGCGTCGGTGGGCCTTCTGGGCCGTTGGAGGGGTTGCGTGCAGCAGGTACCACATCGCGCGCGAACGGAATAGCTGATCGGCTGAAGTACAACGCCAACCCTCGTGCATCCAACACCACCTTGACCACATTGGGGTTGTTGAAATCTTGCAGGTTGTCGATCACATGCGCGGCGGTAGACATGCTGGCCTGGGGCCGCAGCTGCAGCAAGTTCGCCACATCACGGATCAGTTGAGGGTCCATCAGTGGCTCATCTCCCTGGACATTGACCACCAATGCGTCGTCTGCCAACGCCAGCAAGTCGCAGGTTTCGGCTAGCCTGTCGCTGCCGCTGGCGTGGTCGGTGCGGGTCAACACGGCGCGGATGCCGTAACGGCTGCAGGCATCAACGATGTCTGTGCTGTCTGCTGCCACCACCACCCGTTTTGAGGAGGCGGGCAATGCTTGTCCAAGCGGCTCAAACGCGCGTTGGGCGCATTCGGCGACTCGAACAATCATGGGTTTGCCCTTGATGTCTGCCAGCGGCTTGTTGGGCAGCCGGGTCGAGCCCAGCCGGGCCGGAATGATCACGGTAAACGTCAAGGCCGTCACAGCCCCCACCGCCAACGTCATGGGCTAAACCCCGTCCGGGCCGGCCCCGTCATCGAGCTTGCGCGCCTCATCGGCCCACATGATCGGGATCCCGTCG
>JANOWY010000423.1:0-5220 GCA_031418135.1 Rhodoferax sp.
CATGGAGCACCCCACCGAGATTTCGCCATTGGCGCGGGCCAACGACGAACGGCCCGAAGTTACCGAGCGCTTCGAGCTCTACATCACGGGGCGCGAATTCGGCAATGGCTTCAGTGAATTGAACGATGCCGAAGACCAGGCTGCGCGCGGCGAGTTTGTGTTTCTCTTCGGTAAGCCCGAGCTTGCGCAACGCGTTGGTCAACCACATTGCGTTGTCTACACACAAGCCGGAGCCGTCTTCCATGGCGTTTGCGCCCTCGGTGTGTTTGATGATCGCTTCGCGAATCGTCAGCCTCTCGAACGGGGCCGCCAGATCAACGGGTTTCTCGGCATAACTCAATTGCAAAGTGCCACAAGCCTTTTGCGCTGCGTCACGAATCAGGTCTTCGGTGAAATCCATCAAATCCAGGTAGTTCCAATAGGCCGCGTAAAACTCCATCATGGTGAATTCGGGGTTGTGCCGCACGCTGATGCCTTCGTTTCGGTAGCTGCGGTTGATTTCAAACACCCGCTCAAAACCGCCAACGATGAGCCGCTTCAAATACAACTCGGGCGCAATGCGCAAGAACATTTCCTGATCGAGCGCGTTGTGGTGGGTTTTAAAGGGCTTGGCATTGGCACCACCGGGGATTGGATGCAGCATCGGCGTTTCAACTTCCAGGAAGTTGTGCGCCACCATGAACTCGCGAATGCCGCTGACAGCCTTGCTGCGTGCCACGAAACGTTTGCGGGTGACCTCGTTCGTCATTAAATCGACATACCGCTGGCGGTATTTGACCTCTTGATCCGCCATGCCATGAAATTTATCGGGCATGGGGCGCAGGCTTTTGGTGAGCAGACGCACCGAGCTGGCATGGATCGACAACTCACCGGTTTTGGTTTTGAAAACCCGGCCCTCTGCCGCCACGATGTCGCCCAGATCCCAGTGTTTGAATTGTTCGTAAAGTTCCAGCCCGATCTCCTCACCTTTGACATACACCTGAATGCGCCCTCCCGAGGGGCCAAAGGATGCATCCTGCAAGGTGCAAAAGCTGGCCTTGCCCATAACGCGTTTGAGCATCATGCGGCCAGCGACGCGCGTCTGCGCGTTGTCAGCGACCAGCATTTCAGCTGTTTTTTCACCATGGGTTTCAAAAAGCTCTGCGGCACGGTGTTGTGGCTTGAAATCATTGGGAAAAGCGACCCCGTGGCCGTCTTTCTGCCGTTGCCGAGCCAGTTTCAGTTTTTCACGGCGCTCGTGGATGAGCTGGTTTTCGTCCAGTACAGGTACGAAATCGGGGGAGGTAGGGGTGTCAGACATGCCTCGATTTTAAGCGGCGGGTACCATGAAGCCAGCGCCGCCTCGTTATGATTGCGCCGACTCGCTGCTACCTTTGCAACTGCCTACGCCTTGGCACCTCTGGGCGGCAAGTGAGATTCACCCTTCTGAGACTGCGCCCATGTTCATTCAAATCATTTCGCTGCTGTTGGACGTTGCTGTCGGGCTGGTAGCTGGCGCCGCGTTGCTGCGGCTTTACATGCAATACCAGCGCATACCCATGGCGGCACGGTCTGGCAACCCGTTGGGCAACTTTATTTTTGCGCTGACAGACTGGATCGTGCTGCCGTTGCGCAAGGTTTTGCCTGCGGTAGGCCGGTGGGACACCGCAAGCCTGCTGGCCGTCTATTTGCTGGAGCTGGCGCAGTTGGCGGTTTTGCTGCTTCTGGGTGGCCAAGGTGCGGGTGGCCTGTCGTTGTTGCCCCTCCTGGCTTTGTTTGGGGTCGCGCGGCTGGTGTTGTCAGTCGCCACCGGCTTGGTGATTGTTTACGCCATTTTGTCTTGGTTTCAGACGAATTCGCCCATGACCGACCTGCTGGAGCGCTTGTGCGCCCCGGCGCTGAAGCCACTGCGCAAGGTGTTGCCGCTGCCGGGTGGCATTGATTTGTCGCCCCTGGCATTTTTGTTGTTGCTGCAAATCGCAGCGATTGTGCTGGGTGGGTTGCAAACTACCCTTGTGAGGTAGCGGCTACACGCAGTGAGCAAGCGTGGGGCTGTTTTTTCCGCCGGGCCACCCCAAGGAAAAAAACACCCCCTTGGGGGGCAGCGGCTACACGCAGTGAGCAAGCGTGGGGGCTAGTTCACGAGATTGCGTCGGCCGGTTGTTTTTGCAGCATCGCCAAAATGCTGGCCACAGTCTTGCGCAGTTCGCGGCGGTCACAGATGAAATCCAGCGCGCCTTTGGTCTGCAAAAACTCGGCGCGTTGAAAACCTTCGGGCAAGGTTACCCGCACGGTGGATTCAATCACACGGGGCCCGGCAAAACCGATCAGCGCTTTGGGCTCGGCGATCACCACGTCGCCCAAGAAGGCAAACCCTGCGCTCACGCCACCCATGGTAGGGTCGGTCAACACGCTGATGTAGGGCAGGCCCTTTTTGGCCAGGCGCGTCAAGGCTGCGTTGGTCTTGGCCATCTGCATCAGGGACAACAAACCCTCTTGCATGCGCGCGCCACCGGTGGCCGTAAAACAGATGAAAGGCACCTTTTGCTCGATGGCGTTTTCGACGCCGCGGACAAACCGCTCGCCCACCACCGAGCCCATGCTACCGCCCATAAAGTCGAATTCGAAACATGCCGCCACCACACCCAACGAGTGGACGGTGCCGCCCATCACCACCAGCGCATTGGTTTCACCCGTGTTCTCCAGCGCCTCTTTCAGACGTTCGGGGTATTTGCGGCTGTCTTTGAATTTCAGGGCATCTACGGGCAGCACTTCCTGGCCGATTTCGTAACGGCCTTCGCCGTCCAGAAATACATTGAGCCGTGCCCTGGCGCTGATGCGGTGATGGTGGCTGCAGGTCGGGCACACGTTCTGGTTTTGCTCCAGATCGGTTTTGTAGAGCACCGCTTCGCAGGCCGGGCACTTGACCCAAAGGCCTTCGGGCACGCTGCGCCTGTCGGCCGGATCAGATGGCTGAATTTTGGGCGGCAACAGTTTTTCGAGCCAGGACATGTGGAATTCCCTCTATTTCTTGCGTTGAGCTGTCGAACCGGATTATGAATCCAAGGCCACGCGGATGCCACGAAGAAACTCGGCAGCGATCGGGGTAATCTTTTCGCGGGGTTGATCGTCAATCAGCTGGATCAGGCGGCTTCCGATGACCACTGCGTCAGCCACCCGTCCCACGGCTTTGGCGGTGACGGCATCACGGATGCCAAAGCCCACGCCAACGGGCAATTGAACGAATTGCCGGATACGTGGCAGCATGGCTTCAACCGCCGCCGTGTCAAGCGTGCCGGCGCCCGTGACACCCTTGAGCGAGACGTAATAGACATAACCCGATGCGATGCGGTTGACATGGGCCATGCGTTCATCGGTGCTGGTGGGTGCCAGCAGAAAGATCAAATCCAGCCCGGCTGCTTTGAGTTCTGCCGCAAAGTCTTCGCACTCTTCGGGCGGGTAGTCGACCACCAGCATGCCGTCTACACCTGCGGCGGCAGCGTCCCGCACAGATGCGCTGGGTGCCGATTTTGCCGCCCCTGCTGGGGCGTGTTTTTGGTTGTAGCGCTCAATCGGGTTGGCATAACCCATTAAAACAATGGGCGTTGTGCTGTCCGTTCGGCGAAAATCGCGCACCATTTGCAAAATCTGCACCAGGCCAATACCATTCGCCAGCGCTTTGTCACCGGCTTTCTGGATCACCGGGCCATCAGCGCTGGGGTCAGAGAACGGAACCCCCAGTTCAATAATGTCAGCGCCTGCTGCCACCATGCCGTGCATGAGTTCTGGGGTGATGTCAACAAACGGAAATCCCGCTGTGACATACGGTATGAGCGCTTTGCGCCCCTGGGATTTGAGAGCAGCCAGTGTTGCTGAAATTCGGCTCATGCTGTCACCTTTGCCGGGCGCAATGTCACCACTTGCTCACCGCCTTTGACAGCCTGACCCTGGCAACTGGGTCGGCAATAAAAATCGCCATGGCTCAGGTCTGCCACCGTGCCAATGTCTTTGTCGCCACGGCCTGAAAGGTTAACCAAAATGGATTGATCGGGCCGCATGGTTTTGGCCAATTTCATGGCGTAAGCCACGGCGTGGCTGGACTCAAGCGCCGGGATGATGCCCTCGGTTCGGCACAGGTAGTGAAATGCCGCCAGCGCCTCTTTGTCAGTAATGCCAACGTATTCAGCGCGGCCAATGTCCATCAGCCATGCGTGTTCGGGGCCCACGCCAGGGTAGTCCAGCCCGGCGCTGATGCTGTGCGTTTCAGTGACTTGGCCGTTGTCGTCTTGCAACACGTAGGTACGGTTGCCGTGCAAAACACCTGGGCTGCCTTTTTGCAAAGAGGCCGAGTGCTTGCCCGATTCAAGACCCTCGCCGGCCGCTTCGACACCGATCAGGCGGGTAGCGCTGTGCTCAATATACGGGTGGAAGATGCCCATCGCATTGCTGCCACCGCCCACACACGCAACCACAGCATCGGGCTGTTCGTTCACGCAGCCAGCGGCTTTGAGCATTTGTGGCATTTGCACCAGGCATTCCTTGCCGATCACGCTTTGGAAATCGCGCACCATCATCGGGTAGGGGTGCGGGCCCGCCACCGTGCCGATGATGTAAAAGGTGTTGTCCACATTCGCCACCCAATCGCGCATGGCTTCATTGAGCGCATCTTTCAGGGTGCGGCTGCCACTGGTAACGGGTATCACCGTGGCACCCAGCAGCTTCATGCGGTAGACGTTGGGGCTTTGGCGCTTGACGTCTTCACTGCCCATGTACACCACACATTCCAGCCCGTAACGGGCGCAGATGGTGGCGGTGGCCACACCGTGCTGGCCAGCACCGGTTTCGGCGATCACGCGCGGTTTGCCCATGCGTTTGGCCAGCATGGCCTGGCCAATGGTGTTGTTGATCTTGTGGGCGCCGGTGTGGTTCAGGTCTTCCCGTTTGAGGAAAATCTGGGCACCCCCTTGCTCACGGCTCATTCGGTCGGCGTGGTAAACGGGGGAAGGGCGCCCGACAAAAGTGGCCAGCTCGTTTTCAAACTCGGCAATGAAGGCCGGGTCATACTGGTATTTGGCGTAGGCCGCTTTGAGTTCACTGACCGCATGGGTCAGCGTTTCTGAAATGAAACTGCCACCGTACTTGCCGAAATGGCCGGTCGGGTCAGGTTGTTGGTAATCTTTCATGAATTTGCCTTGCGAGGAGTTCGTCGGCAGCGCGAACAGCGGCGACAAACTGGTTGAT
>JANOWY010000424.1:0-6063 GCA_031418135.1 Rhodoferax sp.
GTAAGCCGGGCTCCACCATCGCGCCAGGCTGCCATACAGCACCAGCACCAGCAGCACAAACAACAGCGCAAAACCGGTCATGGCCAGCCGCATCACCTGTTGCGAGCCTTGCCGGTCAATGCACCGCCCCCAGGGTTTGGCGCCCACCATCCACATCAGCCCTGCCACCGTCACAATCGCCCCCACCTGCCATTCGGCCCACCCCAAGTCGCGTGAAATCGGGCCGATCAGCGCATTGAAGGCCATAAAACCCAACATGGACAAGGCCATGATGAGCACCAAAGGGCGTACGCTGAACGCAGGCAATGCCTGCGCCGAAGGCGAAGGGCCCAGCGTTGAGGGGGAATCAGAATTCATCGGGGGGTTTGAAAGACGTTGGGGTGCAGTGGCTGATTGTTGACTGAGCCAGCCAATTGGCCGGGCACGGACGGGACAGGCCCGCGCCCGGCGTGCAAACCGCAGATGAGTTACGCTTCAAAGCGGGCTTCACGCCCCATCAGCCGGGCCACCGCATCTTGTGGCCCAAGGCGACCGTCCAGTAACGCAACAACCGCCTGTGCAATCGGCATTTCGATGCCAACGGCCACCGAGCGTTGCAACACGGTTCGCGCGCTGTACACGCCTTCGGCCACATGCCCCAGCGAAGCCACCGCCTGCTCCAGCGAGCGGCCTTGCGCCAGCAGCAGGCCAATTTGGCGGTTGCGGCTCAAATCGCCCGTGGCGGTCAGCACTAAATCACCCAAACCGCTCAAGCCCATGAAGGTGTCGGCCCGGGCGCCCAGGGCCACGCCAAAACGGGTCATTTCGGCCAAACCACGGGTGATGAGGGCCGCGCGCGCGTTCAGGCCCAGCCCCAGTCCGTCACACAAACCAGTAGCAATGGCCAGCACGTTTTTGACGGCACCGCCCACTTCCACCCCGGTGATGTCATCATTGGCATACACCCGCAAGCTGGCACTGTGAAAAGCCGCCACCAGGGCTTCGCGCACTGTGGCATGGCTGCTGGCCGCAACCAGGGCCGTGGGCCGCCCTTGCGCCACCTCTTGCGCAAAACTGGGGCCGCTGAGCACACCTGCTTGCAATTGCGGGGCAACTTGCGCCTGGATTTCATGGGCCATCCAACCGGTTTCCGCTTCGAAACCCTTGCACAACCAGGCAACAGGCGGCAGCAACGGCGACGGCGCATGTTGAAAAGGTGGGGCGCTCTGGCTGTTTTGGTTTTGTTGTGTCCCGGCGCTGAGGGCCAGCAACAGGCCGCGCAGCGCAGCCATGGGTGTGGCGATGATGGCCAGATCAGCCTCTTGCAGCAACGCGGGCAGCGCCTGCAAAGGCGCGGCACTCAATTGCAAAGAAGCGGGCAATTCAATGCCCGGCAAATAGGTGGTGTTTTGCCGCGACGGGGTGGACCGGCCCCAACCCGCCGAACCTGGAGAACCTGCTTGGGCGCTCATAAGGGCAATTTGCTCGGCATCGCGGGCCCACAGGGTGACCTGGTGCAGCGGCAAGGCCCCGGGCGCTGGCGCTTTGGCTGCGGCAACTGCCAGCGCCGTGCCCCAGGCACCAGCCCCAAGTACTACTATTTTCATAGCTAGTACCGGATGTTCTATATGAACAATTGCCGCAACTGGCTGCGAAGTTATTGCGTGATGATCTGCGGGGCTGCTTGAGCACCGTTTTGCGCCGCCTGGGCCTGTTGCTGCTCAAACATCGCCTGAAAGTTGATTTCAGTCAGGTGCACGGGCGGGAAACCAGCACGCTGGATGAGATCAGCCACGTTGCCGCGCAGGTAGGGGTAAACAATTTGCGGGCAGGCGATGCCCATCACCTGCGCCAATTGGGCTTGCTCAAGGTTGCGGATCTCAAAAATACCGGCTTGTTTGACTTCAGCCAAAAACACGGTTTTGTCTTTGATTTTGGTGTGCACGGTGGCGCTGACGGCCACTTCATAAATGCCGTCGGCCGCGTTTTCGGCGTTCACAGCGAGCTGGATGTCCACCGTGGGCTGTTCTTTGGAGAGCAGGATGGCCGGCGAATTGGGCTGCTCAAGCGACGATTCCTTGAGGTAAACGCGCTGAATCTGGAAAACCGGTGCATTGGCGGGAGCAGCAGGAGGGGCGATATCGGCCATGGAGAACTTTCAGGTTATAAAAATGGAACAAAAAACAGAAGCGCTGATTGTGGTGGCAATTTGTGACGGGTTCAGGCCAATAAAGGCAACAACTCGCCGCGCGCGTCCAGCGCCATCAGTTCGTCACACCCGCCCACGTGGCGCTCGCCGATGAAGATTTGCGGCACGGTGCGGCGCCCGGTGATCTGCATCATCTTCATGCGCTCGTCAGGCAGGGCATCCACCCGGATTTCTTCAATGGTTTGCACGCCTCGGCTTTTGAGCACCTGTTTGGCCTGAATGCAATACGGGCAGACGGCGGTGGTGTACATCTTGACGATGGGCATGGCGTTAACCCTTTTCCACTGGCAGATTGGCGGTTTGCCAAGCCTTCAGGCCACCCGCCATCGATTGCGTGTTGTCGTAGCCGAGCTTTTTGGCAATGGCCACGGCCCGGGCCGAGCGCGCACCGGTCTGGCACACCAATATCAGCGGCAGGGTTTTGTTTTTCACCTGTTGGGCCAGCTTTTCTTCCAACTGGTTGAGGGGGATGTTTTTGGCGTTGCCAATATGGCCAGCGGCAAACTCTTCGGTTTCGCACACGTCCACCACCACCGCTTTTTCACGGTTGATGAGCATCACCGCGCCATCGGGTGTGAGCCCGCCACCAGCGTTTTGCAACGTGGGCAACATCAGCATGATGCCCGAGGTGAGCGCTATGGCAATCAGCATCCAGTTGTCAATAATAAATTTCACAAAAGTCCTCGGGTGATGGGGTAACGGTTTTCAGCACAACCCGTGATTTTAGAATAGCGAATGGGGTTTGCCCGGCGCAGGCCGACAAACCCGTTTTTTAGCCCTTCCGGGCTTACTTTTACTGCCACCATTTTTTCTGCCGCTTCCCCGCATTGCCTCTTTAAATGCCGTTATCCACTGCGGCCCTGAACACCATGTACAAACTTGTCCTCATCCGCCACGGCGAATCAACCTGGAACCTGGAAAACCGCTTCACCGGCTGGACCGATGTCGATCTGACCGACACCGGCGTGGCCCAGGCCAAAAAAGCCGGCCAATTACTCAAGGCCGAGGGTTATGACTTTGACATTGCCTACACCAGCGTGCTCAAGCGCGCCACCCGCACCCTGTGGCATTGCCTGGACGAAATGGACCGCACCTGGCTGCCGGTGGTGCATTCGTGGCGCCTGAACGAGCGCCATTACGGTGCCCTGCAAGGCCTGAACAAGGCCGACATGGCCAAACAATATGGTGAAGCGCAGGTGCTCGTGTGGCGGCGCAGTTACGACACGCCGCCACCCGTGCTGGACGCTGCCGACCCGCGCAGCGAACGCGGTGATGTGCGCTACGCCAAACTCAAACCCGAGCAAATCCCCCTGACCGAATGCCTCAAAGACACGGTGGCGCGGGTGATGCCGTTGTGGGCCGATTCACTCGCGCCCGCCATCAAAGCCGGCAAACGCATCGTACTGGCGGCCCATGGCAACTCGATTCGCGCCTTGGTGAAATACCTGGATAACATTGCCGACGACGCCATTGTGGGCGTGAACATCCCCAACGGCATTCCGCTGGTGTATGAACTGGATGCCGATCTGAACCCGATTCGCCATTACTACCTGGGCGACGCGGATGCGATTGCCAAGGCGGCGGCAGCGGTGGCGAATCAAGGGAAGGCTTGAGGACGTGCAATTTTGTTCCTCGCGGCCCTCGATCACCGCGCGCGGGTGGCTTTGCCGCCAAAACCGGCAATAGTTGACAAAACGCGCGCCAAATAGGGGCAGTTCAGCCCCTAATTGCATTCCGGATGCCGCTTTACCGGGGCTTCACGGAACTGCACTGCGCCGCATGGCTCCAAGGTGTAATATTCTGCGCAACCATCCACGAAACGGCACGTGCCAAATGGCGTTTGCGGATGCTGCGTCTGGATATCAATCAAACTTACAGCAGGTCAAACTCAAAGGGTAACCATGGGCCAAAAACTGAAAATTGCCGGCTGGATTTCTGTCGGCATGATGACCGGGGTGCTCACCACCTTTTCACTGCAAACCGTGGCCCGCAATACGCTGGCCCCCTTGCCGCTGGAGGAACTGCAGCAATTGGCGGCGGTATTTGGCATGGTCAAGTCTGATTATGTCGAAGCGGTCGATGAGAAAAAGCTGATCACCGATGCCATATCCGGCATGGTGGGTGCACTCGACCCGCATTCGGTCTATTACGACAAAAAATCCTTCAAGGAATTCCGCGAAGGCACCACCGGTCGGTTCGTCGGTGTGGGTATCGAGATCAGCCAGGAAGACGGCCTGGTGAAGGTGGTCTCGCCCATTGAAGGCTCACCTGCGCACCGCGCCGGGCTCAAACCCAATGACCTGATCACCAAGATTGACGATTCGTTCGTCAAAGGCATGTCGCTCAATGACGCAGTGAAGAAGATGCGCGGCGAGCCAAACACCAAGGTCATTTTGACGATCTTCCGCAAGGATGAAAACAAGTCCTTCCCGGTCACCATCACGCGAGAAGAAATCCGCACGCAGTCGGTGCGCGGCAAGGTGATTGAGCCCGGTTACGCCTGGATTCGCCTCTCCCAGTTCCAGGAGCGTTCGGTAGACGATTTCGCCAAAAAGGTCGAAGAGGTTTACAAAGCCGAGCCCAACCTCAAAGGCCTGGTGCTTGATTTGCGCAATGACCCGGGTGGCCTGCTGGATGCCGCCGTGGCTATTTCAGCGGCCTTTTTGCCAGACAACGTGACGGTGGTATCCACCAACGGGCAACTGGCGGAAAGCAAATTTGTCTACAAAGCCGCGCCCGAGTTTTACCAGCGCCGTGGTGGTGCCGACCCGATCAAACGCATGACCGATGCCACCAAGGGTGCACTGAAAAACGTACCGTTGGTGGTGCTGGTAAACGAAGGCTCCGCCTCCGCCAGCGAAATTGTGGCGGGTGCCTTGCAAGACCATAAACGCGGCACCATCATGGGTAACCAGACCTTCGGCAAGGGCTCGGTGCAAACGGTGCGGCCCCTGGGCCCCGATACGGGTTTGAAGATCACCACGGCGCGGTATTACACGCCGTCGGGCAAATCCATTCAGGCCAAAGGTGTGATCCCCGATGTGATGGTGGACGAAACCGAAGAAGGCAACCTGTTTGCCGCGCTGCGCACCCGTGAGGCCGACCTGGAGAAACATTTGGGCAGTGGCCAGGGTGACGAAAAGAAAGATGCGGCCCGTGAGCAGGCGCGCGAAGACGCCCGTAAAAAACTGGAAGAAGAATCCAAAAAACCGTTGGCCGACCGCCGCTTGCCGGAGTACGGTTCAGAAAAAGACTTCCAGCTGCAACAAGCCCTCAAAAAACTCAAAGGCCAGCCTGTGATGGTGAGCAAAACCATGACCGAGCGCAAAGACGCGCCGAAAGAAAATTAGCCCCCACGGCCGCCCACTGCGTGTGGCTTCCTGCCCCCCCGAGGGGGCCGCATTTTGCCTTGGGGCGGCCCGGCGGCAAAACTCCGCTAAAGTGGCCCCATGCAAGACGACCAGCTGCTCCGGTATTCACGCCACATCCTGCTCGACGAAATCGGCATTGAGGGGCAACAGCGCATTCTGGAAGGACGGGCCTTGGTAATTGGCGCAGGTGGCCTGGGTTCGCCGGTGGCGCTGTATTTGGCGTCAGCTGGTGTAGGCCACATCACCTTGGTAGACCACGACACCGTAGATCTCACCAACTTGCAGCGCCAAATTGCCCACACCCAGGCACGGGTGGGCCAGGCCAAGGTGGCATCGGCGCAGGCGGCCATGGCGGCGATCAACCCCGATGTGGCGGTGACGGCGTTGGCCCAACGCGCCACACCTGAACTGTTGGCCACGCTGGTGCCGCAGCACGATGTGGTCTTCGACTGCACTGACAACTTCATCACACGCCATGCCATCAACGCGGCCTGTGTGGCAGCG
>JANOWY010000425.1:0-1591 GCA_031418135.1 Rhodoferax sp.
TGTGGCGCATGCAGCCGCTGCCATCGCGGCAGGCCGCTGCAATGTGGCGCTGATCACGCTGGCAGGCAGGCCGCGCGCGCAAATGGCAGAGGCTCAGGCAGAGGCCCAGGCCGGGGCCGAAGGGGGCAAAAAAATGCCGCCAAAACTGGCCTTGAAGCCGCCTGACCCCGACGCGCCAGAGCTCGCCTTTGAACTGCCCTACTGCCCGGCGACGCAAAACCTGTACGCGATGGTGGCTAAGCGCCACATGTATGAATTTGGCACGACCAGCGAGCAGCTCGCCTGGATCAAGGTGGCCGCTGCGCACCATGCACAACACAACCCCAACGCCATGCTGCGCGAGCTGGTCACCGTGCAAGATGTCGTGAATTCGCCTTTGGTAAGCGACCCGCTGCACCGCCTGGATTGTTGTGTGATGAGCGACGGCGGCGGCGCCATCATTGTGGCCCGGCCCGAGATCGCACGGCAACTGGCTGTCGCCAACAAACGCCCCTTGGTGATGGTGCGCGGTACCGGTGAAGCCCCCAAACATGGCATGGGTGGCAAGGTTGATCTCACCTATTCAGCGGCGGCGTGGTCGGGCCCGCGTGCTTTTGCAGAAGCCGGTGTGACACCCCAAGACATTCAATACGCGTCGTTGTATGACAGTTTCACCATCACCGTACTGATGCAGCTTGAAGATTTGGGTTTTTGCAAGAAAGGCGAGGGTGGCCGGTTTGTGATGGATGGCAACCTGATCAGTGGTGTGGGCAAATTGCCCTTCAACACCGATGGCGGCGGCCTGTGCAACAACCACCCGGCGAATCGCGGTGGCATCACCAAAATCATTGAAGCCGTGCGGCAATTACGTGGCGAGGCGCACCCGGCGGTTCAAGTACCCAATTGCAGCTTGGCATTGGCCAACGGTATCGGTGGCGCACTGGCTTCGCGCCACACGGCTGGCACCTTGATACTGGAAAGGCTTTGACATGAGTGCGACCAATGCCAATCTGGCTACCCGAAAAATACCCGCTCCGCGCGTGTTGCCCGAAACCAGCGCCTATTGGGCCGCTGCAAACACGGGGCAATTGCTGGTCAAGAAATGCGCGGATTGTGGCGAATATCACCACTATCCGCGCGACATCTGCCCGCATTGCCTCAGTGCCAACACGGTTTGGCAACAATCGGCTGGCTCCGGCACGGTTTATTCCTTCAGCACCATGGGCAAGGGTGATGCTGCTTACACCCTGGCGCTGGTCACGCTCGACGAAGGCGTGACGATGATGACCAACCTGGTGGACTGCGACATCAGTGCTGTGCAAATCAACCAGCGCGTGCGCGTGGTGTTCAAGTCTGCCAATCGCGGTCCCGGCGGCTCCGGTGATAGCCAGGCAGTTCCCATGTTCACGCCGGTTTGATTGAATCGCCGTTTTAGAAAGATTCCATGGCCCGTCTCGTCGCTGCTTTTGGTACTTCGCACAGCATCATGCTGGTGGCGCAACGTGAAGACTGGCAACACCAGTTTCGCCTGGCTGATACCAAAAACCCGCACTTGTATGACAAAGCGGGCAACAAAACAGACTATGCCCAACTGCTGACGAACCTGAGCGCG
>JANOWY010000426.1:0-6709 GCA_031418135.1 Rhodoferax sp.
CCAGCGCAACCCGGGTAACGCTCGCCGGAGGGGCATTGGCCAAGAACATTTTCTGGCAGGTTGCTGGCGGCTCAGGTGTGACGATTGGAACGACCGCCCACTTCGAGGGCATCATCCTGAGCGCCACGGCAATCAACTTGCGCACGGGCGCTTCGGCCAACAGCCGCCTGCTGGCTCAGACGGCTGTCAACCTTCAGCAAAACGCGGTGACTCGACCCGCCCCATAGCAGGGTCAGGAACCCATTACCTGCTACCCGCAGGCGGGCACACGGCTGCAAACAGGCTTCACCGGAGCCTGACTTGCAGATCGGTATAGCCGCGAACAAAGTTGGAATGAACCCGTACCGGTTCGGCCAACACGTCAATGCGCTCAAACCGCTTCAGGATTTCTTCCCATAGTATTTTGAGCTGCATTTCTGCCAGCCGGTTACCCACGCAGCGGTGAATGCCAAAACCGAACGACAGGTGTTGCCGGGGTTTGGCGCGGTCAATGATGAAAGCGTTGGGGTTTTCGATGGCGGTTTCATCGCGGTTGCCGGAGAGGTACCACATCACCACCTTGTCGCCTTTTTTGATGGGCTGGCCAGCAATCTCGGTGTCGGCCAACGCCGTTCGCCGCATGTGCGCAAGCGGTGTTTGCCAGCGGATGATTTCGGGGATGGCGCTTTCCACCAGCACCGGGTTGGCGCGCAGTTTGGCCCATTGTTCTGGGTTGCGGTGCATGGCCAACACTCCGCCCGACATGGAGTTGCGCGTGGTGTCGTTGCCGCCAACGATGAGCAGGAGCAGGTTGCCCATGTAGGTGATGGGCGACATGTCGCGGGTGGCTGGCGAATGGGCCAGCATGGAGACCAGGTCATTTTGGGGCGGCGCGTTCACCCGTTGGTTCCACAAGCGTGTGAAGTAATCCAGGCATTTGGCCAGTTCGGCGCTGCGCTCAGGCAAAGACTTGATCCGGTGCGCTGGTCCCACCGGGTTGGTTGTGACGTCAGACCACCAAGTCAAAAGATGCCGGTCTTCAAACGGGAAATCAAACAAGGTGGCCAGCATTTGGGTGGTCAGTTCAATCGACACCCGATCGACCCAATTGAAGGCTTCGCCGCGCGGTAGCGCATCCAGCACGCGGGCCGTGCGTTCGCGTACGGTGGTTTGCATCTGCGCCAGGTTGGCCGGTGCCACGATGGAGCTCACGCCTTTGCGCTGTGCATCATGCTCGGGCTGATCCATGGCGATAAAGCTGGGCTGGCGGTCTGCTACCGGCGGGTCGAAAATGGTGATACCACCCAACGACCAGTCTGATGAAAACACCTTGTGGTTGCTGTCAACCGCCATGATGTCGGCATACCGGGTAACTGACCAATACCCTCCCACCACCGGATTGGTTTGGTAGTGAACCGGCGCATCCCGCCGCAGGCGATCGAAATAATAGCCTACCGTGTCGTTAACGAACAAACGCGGCTTGCTCACGTCGATGGCGGAGAGGGGCAACGAAAACGCCTCGGCCCGGGCGTCGCTGTCAGACAAATCATGGCGCATCGCAGGGTTCATGGGTTCTCTCAATCTGCAAAGTTCAGGCAATCACAGGGCTTGTGCGCAGCACAGCGCAAATTCGTTCCAGCAGCATCTCGGTGGAGCCGTCTACAAAACCGGCCACGCGGGCACCCATCAGGTGCCGGGCGAAGGGGTGGTTTTCCCGCAAACCCTCGGCGCCCATGGCTTGCGCCATCGCAGGCAGTTGTCGGTCTGCCATGCGGGTGGCCAGCAACTTGGTTTGAGCCGCAGCCAGCTGTGCGTCCTGGCCTTGGTCAATCAACGCCGCCGCCTGGTTCACCATCAGTCGGCAGGCCTGTAGTTCGCTGGCGGCTTCAGCCACGCGCCAACGCCAACCTTGGTGGTCGGCCAGCGGTTTGCCAAAGGTATGGCGCTGCTCGCCATAGGCCTGCACCACGCGCAGTGCTTCGCCCACCATGCCGCAACACATGGCGGCAATATAAGTACGCGCACCGTTGATCGAACCCATGGCCTTTTTGAAGGCTTGGCCGGGTGGATGGATCAGTTCGTTGTCGTGCGCAAAATAGTTGTCGAGTTTGAATGAGCCGGTGCCAATTGTGTTTTGGCCGCCCAAGGTGCTGGCGGGTGCGCGGCCAAAACCCTCGCGCCGCCCGTCAATCAAAAAAGCGGCAATGCCTTTGTTGCCGCTGCCGGGCAATGTTTGCGCATAAAGCACGATGACATCGGCCTCGGCTGCATTGGTAATCCAGTCTTTTGCACCCGCCAGGCGCCAGCCGCCATCCACCTTTGTGGCCACCGTGCGGATGGCAGCAAAGTCAGAACCCGCACCGTGTTCGGTAAGCGCCGTGCAACCCAGCCGTTTACCGGCCAGCAGATCAGGCACGTACCGGGCGGCCACTTCAGGAGTGGCGTCGCGGGCCAGTTTGGCGGCAATGTTGTGGGTGTTGATGAGCGACATGGTGAAGCCAAAATCACCTGCCGCCAGAATGTCGGCCAATTGTGCTTTGCAGGTGAACGAGTGGTTCAGCCCGCCAAAAGCCTCTGGCACCTGCAGGCCTGTAAGGCCCAAGGCAACCGCCGCCTGAAGGCCTTCGTGGCCTATGCGCCGCTCGTGTTCCCAACGCGCGGCGTTGGGTGTGATGACATCACGAACCAATGCCCTGGCTTTTTCCAGCAGGGCCTGCTCGGCGGGGGTCAAGAGCATAGTGGCCTTCAACCCGGCTTGATCTGGGCTTTTTCAACCACGACCTTCCAGCGGGCTTGCTCTTTGGCAATGAAGGCACCGTATTCCGCAGGCGGCCCACCACCCGCAACAGCACTTTCAGATTCAAAGCGGGCCAGCACCTCAGGGGCTTTCAGCGCCTTGGCACACTCGTGCTGCAACTTGTTGATGATCTCTTGCGGTGTGCCAGCCCGGGCGGTAATGCCATACCACTGCACAGTTTCAAAATCTTTGTAGCCGCTTTCTGCCACGGTGGGCACGTCGGGCAGGGCGGAGATTCGCTGGGTGGTGCCCACCGCCAGGCAACGCAAAGCACCGCTCTTGATGTGGGCCAACAGGGCTGGTGTTCCGGCCGAAAAAAACTGGATGCGACCGGCCAACACGTCGTTCAGCGCAGGGCCGGTGCCGCGGTAGGGGATATGGGTGATAAACATGCCGGTGGCCAGCTTGAGCGCCTCAATCGCCAGGTGCCCGGCGCTGGCATTGCCTGCGGAAGCGTAGTTGATCTGGCCCGGGCGTGCCTTCACGTACGCCACGAAGGATTTGAAATCCTTGACAGGCACATCCTTGTGCACCACAAACAGGCTGGGCACGCGCGAGAGCAGGGTAACGGGCACAAAATCCTTGTTCACGTCATAACCGCTGTCGGGGTAGATCAGCGGGTTCACCGCCATCAGGCCGATGTGGCTCATGACGATGGTGTAACCATCTGCCGGGGCACGCGCAGCCTCTTGCATGGCGGGCACGCCACCGCCGCCGCCCTTGTTGTCGATCACAAAGGCAACGCCCAGCTGCTTGGTCAATTCGGTGGCTATCGAACGCGCCACGATGCTGGAGGTGCCACCCGGCGCAAACGGCACGATCCAGCGGATGGGTTTGTTCGGCCAGGCATCTTGGCCCCAACCGGGCAGGCCTTGCAGGCCCAGGCCTGCCGCGCCCATCCATTTCAAATAGTTGCGCCGCTGCATGGGGGTGGGGTTTGAAGGGGGTTGGTGGGTCATTCTGTGGTCTCCTCAATCTCTGAAACTCGGGTCGATGCGGGTCAGCATGCGCAACAAACCGGGCCACTCCATCACGCCGTAGGGGCGCCGGGTTTGTGGCTGGTAGTTCAGGTAAGTTGCCTGTAACACTGATTCTGGCACGGCCTGCAGCGGCGTGTTGCAGGCCATGGCTTGCACCTGAGCCCGACACGACAGCTCGAGCCGGTGCATCCAGTTGAAGGCTTCGCCAATGGTGCGGCCGGCGGTCAGCAAACCGTGGTTGCGCAGAATCATCGCTTCGCCATCACCCAGATTCCGCAGCAGTACCTCTTGTTCGGCCATGTCCAGCACCACACCCATGTAGTCGTGGTAGCGAATTTTCAGGAAACGCATTGAGGTTTGGTTGATGGGCAACAGGCCACAGGCCAACGAAGAAACCGCCATACCTGCGGGCGTATGCGTGTGAATGACGCAGTTCACGTCGGGCCGCGCTTCATGCACGGCGCTGTGCAGCACAAACCCGGCCTTGTTTACGCCATAACCCAAGGCACCAAAATCAGGTGAAAAAAGCACCTGGCCATGGTGGTCTAGTTTGATCAGGCAAGAGGCCGTCATCTCTTCGTACATCATGCCGTAAGGGTTGATGAGAAAGGCGTTTTCTTCACCCGGCACGCGCAGGGTAATGTGGTTGGCCGCCATGTCTGACATGCCATAGTGCGCCACCAGTCGGTAACAGGCCGCCAGGTCTACCCGGGCTTGCCACTCCTGGGCAGAAACGTGGCCCTGGAGTGATGGCAGTTGCAGTGCGCCCAAGTGTGCAGCGGGGTTGGATGACATGGTGTTTTCTTTCAAATGGTTTCATTGCGAAGCGGCTCACCACGCAGGTAGCACTTCAAATTGTGGACGAACAACTGGTGCACGCGCTGCGCATGCTCGGCAAAATGCCCTGCCGTATGCGGCGACACCATCACGTTGGGCAGTTGCCACAAGGGGGAATCAGTAGCCAAAGGCTCGGGTTCAAAAACATCCAGAAAAGCCCCCGCGAGGTGCCCCGATTGCAAGGCATGAAGCATGGCGGTTTGGTCAACAATTTCGCCACGCGCCACATTGACCAAAAAAGCCCCGCTCGGCAACAGCGCGAGGGCCTCGGCATTGATAAGGTGCCGCGTGAGTGGTGACAACGGGCAGGCCAGTACCAAATAATCGGCACGCGGCAAATACGCTGCCATCTCGCCATAGGTGCACACGGCATCCAGCGGGGCTCTTGAGTTGCCCGCGCCAACCGGGCTGCCAGAGCCCTCATGGCGAGCGCCGCTGGCATTGCGGGTAACGCCCACCACCGTCAAACCCACGGCCTTGAGCAATCGGGCGATCTCCATGCCCACGGGCCCCAGGCCCACCACTAATGCATGTCGGCCGCGCAAGTCATGCACGTCGGGCCGGTTGAGCAAGGGCTGCCACTGGCGCTGCCGCTGCGCCGCCAGCAAGTGTAAAAACTGACGCCCCAACATCAACACCGCCGCCAGCGCTGTTTGCGCCACCGGTTCTGCATTGGTACCGGTGGAGGTGGTCACGCGAACGCCGCGGCGGCGCATTTCGGCAAAAATGTAGCGGTCTGCACCCGAGGAATGGGTATGCACCCAGGCCAAACCGGGCGCGGCCCGCATGGCGGCATAAAACCGCTCGGTTTCGGGCAAGATGAGGTCTTTGGTAGAGCCTGCCGTTACGTCCCGGGTGATGTAGGCCAGTTCAGCCGGACTGGGCCCCGTTTGTGGCGCGCTGTCAGTCACCCATTGCACCCCGCGTCGCCCCTCGCTGCACTTCCAGATAGACGATTCAATGGCTGCACCCTCTGATTGCAACGCGGCCGCAGAAATCAGGATGGAAAGGGGTTGAGCAGGTGTGGGAGACAAATGTGCAGGGGCAGAGTAGGGTGCAAGCAAGGATTTTGCCTGAGCTAAGATGGTTCGAACCCCACCCCGTTAGTCGTTTGGTTCAGGGGCATTCAGGAGGAGCAAGGCATGCAGGTCAGAAAAATAGCCGGCGCATTGGGGGCTGAAATTTCGGGTGTTGATGTATCCAAGGGCATCAGCCCGCAAGTTGCGGCTGCGTTGCGGGAGGCGTTTTTAACCCATCTGGTGATCTTCCTGCGCGGCCAACCCCTCACGCCTGGCCAGTTTCTGGCTTTTGCACAGGCCATGGGGCAGCCGGTGGAATACCCGTTTGTGGCGGGCATACCCGGCTTTCCCCACATCATCGAGGTGAAAAAGCTGCCCCATAAAACGGTCAATTTTGGCGGCATCTGGCATTCAGACACCACCTACCTGCCACATCCGCCCATGGGTTCCATGTTGCTTTCGCGCGAGGTGCCTGCCTATGGTGGTGATACCTTGTTTGCCAATCAATATCTGGCCTATGAAGCCCTGTCAGACACCCTTAAGCGCATGCTGCACGGCTTGCGCGGCATCAGTTCATCGGCCAAGGCAGATGTTTCCAAAACGCGCGAAGACCGGATCAAGGAAAACGCCGCCCCCGGCGACCCGGCACGCCAACAGGCCTACCTCGCCACGCACCCGTTGGTGCGCACCCACCCTGAAACCGGGCGAAAAAGCCTGTACGCCAACGTGGCGCATACCGTTGGCATTGAGGGCCTGACGGCGGAAGAAAGCGCCCCCATCCTGGGCTTTTTGTTTGCCCATCAAGTCAAACCCGAGTTCACCTGCCGCTTCAACTGGACGCCCAACTGCATTGCCTTTTGGGACAACCGCTGCACCTTGCACAACCCGGTGAACGACTACCAGGGCCAAAAGCGCGTGATGTTGCGCATCACCTTGCAAGGCGATACGCCGGTGTAATCGGGTCGCTGGAATTCACTTTTCACGCCAACCCAGGCCGCCTTACCCGAGCGCCCACCGCCTGCCTGCGGTAAGCTCAAGTTCCCTCAAACAGTTGTATTGAAAGTATTTGCCATGATCCACGTCCTCGCCGTCATCAC
>JANOWY010000427.1:0-3605 GCA_031418135.1 Rhodoferax sp.
GCAGCAAACAGACCAGCGATCAGGGCGGCGAGAACTTTGTTCATTTCAATTTCCTTAAAACACGTGATTTAGAAGTTTCCCTCCTGATAACCAGAAGGCTCACCCGTAACGGGGCCTGTTTACGGTTGGTTGACAATTCCCAAAATTAATTTGAAGTTAAAATCAAAAGCTCGAAAACAAGGCGTTTCCCCAATCACATAGCCAGTCGATTGGCGGTTGCTTTTCAGCCTTCCCGGAGACATTCCCATGTACCAACACATCAAGGTCCCAGCGGCGGGGCAGAAAATAACCGTCAACTCAGACAACTCCATCAATGTCCCTGATGAGCCCATCATCCCCTTCATTGAAGGGGATGGCACTGGGCTGGACATTACGCCCGTCATGCTCAAGGTGGTTGATGCCGCTGTTGCTAAAGCCTATGGCGGCAAGCGCAAAATTCACTGGATGGAGGTTTACGCGGGCGAAAAATCCACCCGTATATATGGGCCAGATGTTTGGCTGCCTGAAGAAACGCTTCAAGTGCTGCGTGAGTATGTGGTTTCCATCAAGGGGCCGTTGACAACACCGGTGGGTGGTGGCATCCGTTCGCTCAACGTTGCGTTACGCCAAGAATTGGATTTGTACGTCTGTCTGCGTCCCGTGCAGTACTTTAAAGGTGTGCCATCGCCTCTCAAAGAGCCGGAGAAAACCAATATGGTGATCTTCCGCGAGAACTCGGAGGATATCTACGCGGGCATTGAATATGAGGCCAAAAGCGACAAGGCCAAAAAACTCATTAAGTTCCTGATCGAGGAGATGGGCGTTCAAAAAATCCGCTTTCCCAATACATCCGGCATGGGTATCAAGCCGGTGTCAATTGAAGGCACCGAGCGCCTGGTGCGCAAAGCCATCCAGTACACCATCGACAATGACAAACCCAATTTGACCATCGTGCACAAGGGCAACATCATGAAGTACACCGAAGGTGGCTTTCGTGACTGGGCCTATGCCCTGGCGCAAAAGGAATTCGGTGCCACGTTGATTGACGGTGGCCCCTGGTGCAAGCTGAAAAATCCGAAAACCGGCCGCGACATCATCATCAAGGACAGCATCGCCGATGCCTTTTTGCAGCAAATCTTGTTGCGCCCAGCCGAGTATTCGGTGGTGGCAACCCTGAACCTCAACGGTGATTACATCTCTGACGCATTGGCGGCGCAGGTGGGCGGCATTGGCATAGCCCCCGGTGCCAACATGTCCGATACGGTGGCCTGTTTCGAAGCCACCCATGGCACGGCACCCAAATATGCCGGCAAAGATTACGTCAATCCGGGCTCTGAAATCCTCTCCGCTGAAATGATGTTGCGCCACATGGGCTGGAAAGAAGCCGCAAACCTGATCATCAGCGCCATGGAAAAATCGGTTCTCTCCAAGCGCGTGACCTATGACTTTGCCCGCTTGATGGACGGGGCCACACAGGTCAGCTGTTCGGGCTTTGGGCAAGTCATGATCGAGCACATGTAAAGCCGCTTTCGTTTATTTTCAAAAATCTTCCGCTGCCGGCCGCCGCTCGCAGCGGTTTTTTATTTTTCCGCTTGAATGTGGCAAAGTTGTCACCAAATCCCCTGAGCGCCTGTGTTGCATTGCGCTGCTCGATAGAATGAATTCATGGCTACCCAAAACCCCGTCAATCCACCAGCCAATACGCCACCGCTGACCCGCCCGGTCGATCCCGATGATGGCGGAGCCGTGGTGCTGGAGCGCCGGACCCAAAAAACCAAACCACCGCAGATGTACCAGGTGGTACTGCTGAACGACGACTACACGCCGATGGAGTTCGTGGTAGTGGTAATTCAGGAGTTCTTCAGCAAAGACCTTGAAACGGCCACCCAAATCATGCTGAAAATCCATCTGGACGGCAAAGGAGTTTGCGGCGTTTATTCCAAGGATGTTGCTGCCACCAAAGTCGATCAGGTGCTGGAGGCTGCAGGAAAGGCCGGGCATCCGCTCAAATGTGTGAGCGAACCCATTGAGCTGTAAGCACGATCATTTCAAATTAATTGTTGTGAAATGGCTAAATCACCCCAACTGGACAGAATTGCAGTTAATCTACAAATCACGACACAACGTCAACATTAAGGCATAAGGAAATCTCATGATTGCCCAAGAACTGGAAGTTAGTTTGCACATGGCGTTTGTCGAGGCGCGTCAGCAGCGCCACGAGTTCATCACGGTCGAGCACTTGCTGCTCGCCTTGTTGGACAACCCCAGCGCCGCTGAAGTGTTGCGTGCCTGCTCGGCCAATATCGATGATTTGCGCAAATCATTGTCGAACTTTATCAAAGACAACACGCCCCAGGTGGCCGGTTCAGATGATGTGGACACCCAGCCCACGCTGGGCTTCCAGCGTGTGATCCAACGCGCCATCATGCACGTGCAAAGCACGGGTAGTGGCAAAAAGGAAGTCACCGGCGCCAATGTGCTGGTGGCCATTTTTGGCGAGAAAGATTCGCATGCTGTCTATTACCTGCACCAGCAAGGTGTAACCCGGCTGGATGTGGTCAATTTCATCGCCCATGGCATCAAGAAATCAGACCCGCCTGAACCCGCCAAATCCGGTGAAAGCCAGGCCGAGAGCGAAGAAGGCGGCGGCGAAAAGAATGAAAAACAAAGCCCGCTGGAGCAATACACCCAGAACCTGAACCAGCTTGCCAAGGACGGCAAGATTGACCCGCTGATTGGGCGTGAATACGAGGTGGAGCGCGTCATCCAGATCCTGTGCCGCCGCCGCAAAAACACCCCACTGCTGGTGGGTGAGGCCGGTGTGGGCAAAACCGCCATAGCCGAGGGGCTGGCCTGGCGCATTACGCAAAAAGACGTGCCGGAGATTCTGGCCGAATCGGTGGTGTATTCCCTCGACATGGGCGCTTTGTTGGCTGGCACCAAATACCGGGGTGATTTTGAGCAGCGCCTCAAGGGCGTGTTGAAGTCGCTCAAAGACAAACCCAATGGCATTTTGTTCATTGATGAAATCCACACCCTTATCGGTGCCGGTGCGGCTTCCGGTGGCACGCTGGATGCCTCCAACCTGCTCAAGCCGGGTTTGAGTTCGGGTGCGCTCAAATGCATCGGTGCAACCACCTTCACTGAATACCGGGGTATCTTCGAAAAAGACGCGGCCCTTTCACGCCGCTTCCAGAAGGTCGATGTGGTTGAGCCTACGATTCAGGAAACCGTCGACATCCTCAAAGGCCTGAAGTCGCGCTTCGAAGAACACCATGGCGTGAAGTACGCCTCTGCGGCGCTGCAAGCAGCGGCAGAGCTGAGCGCCAAATACATCAACGACCGCCACCTGCCCGACAAGGCCATCGACGTGATCGACGAAGCCGGTGCAGCGCAGCGTATCCTTCCCGTGAGCAAGCGCAAAAAGATCATCAGCAAGGCCGAGGTGGAAGAGATCGTTGCCAAAATCGCGCGCATTCCACCCGCCAATGTCTCCAACGATGACCGTGGCAAGCTCAAAACCCTGGAGCGCGATCTCAAAAACGTGGTCTTCGGGCAAGACAAGGCGCTCGACGTGCTCGCTTCCGCCGTGAAAATGGCGCGTTCAGGCCTGGGCAAGGGCGACC
>JANOWY010000428.1:0-3126 GCA_031418135.1 Rhodoferax sp.
CACCATCTGGCGCGAGACGCCCTGCGGGTGGTAGCTGCGCTCAAATGCAGTGACCGCGCGGGCCCTGATTTCGGCTTCGGGCACTTTGAAGCCAGGGCTGCCAATCACCGACAGTAGTTTGACGTAAAAATCACCGATATCCTTGGGGGAGAGGCTGGCCGGTCGGCTCATCAGGGCGCGCAGCACGCGGGGCTCGGTCTGCGGCAAGCCACGTGCACCGCTGGTGCTCATGATACTGGTCAAACTGAGCAGGCGTTTGGGGTGCGCCAGTGCCACCCGCTGCGCGATCATGCCGCCCATGCTCACGCCGACAACATGAGCCCGTTTGATCTCGAGCGCATCCAGCACGCCGACAGTGTCTTGCGCCATGTCGCTCAGCGAATACGGGGCCCGGACCGTCAAGCCCATGCGCGCCTTGACGGCAGAAAAAAGAACATTGGGCACCCCCTGGGCATCAAAATGTTGGCTAAGGCCAATGTCGCGGTTGTCAAACCGCACCACCCGGTAGCCTGCCGCCACCAGGGCGTTGACTAAATCCATCGGCCAGGCGATGAGCTGCATGCCCAGGCCCATGATGAGCAACACCACCTGCCGTTCATTGCCCAGGGCATCTACGCCGGCACCGGTGTCTTCTACTTCGATATCAATTCCGTTTGATTTGATTTTCATGAACTTGCCTTTATTGGATTGTCAATTCGTCCGCGTCTGTGCAGTCTGGCAGCGTATGCAGGGGTCTGAATTCAAACACTGATGTCGCGCCGGAACACCAGCCGCTCCGGTGTCGTTAGTTCCCGGGCCAATTGATAGCCCCCTGCGGCAAAGGCTTCAAGCCCGCCAACCGTCTGAATTCGTTGCTCTATGGCGTACCGTGCCATCATGCCGCGCGCCTTTTTGGCAAAAAAGCTGACTACCTTGTAACTGCCGCCGCTGAAATCTTCAAACACGCATTGCACCACACGGGCCTTGAGCAGTTTGGTGTTGACAGCCTTGAAATATTCCTGTGAGGCCAGGTTGACCACCACCCGAGGGTCTGCGTATGCACTTGCGCCAATGGCATCTGCATCGAGCCGCTCATTCAGATAAGGCGCGATGGTTTTGGCCCAGTACTGGTAGAGGTTATCGGGCCGACCCACTTTCAGCGAGGTACCCATCTCCAATCGATAAGGCTGCATCAAATCCAGCGGGCGCAACACACCGTAGAGGCCGCTCAAAATGCACAGGTGCTCTTGTGCCCAAGTCAGATCGGCGGGGCTCAAGGTTTTGGCGACCAAGCCGTCATACACATCACCATCAAACGCCAGCACCGCTGCTTTCGAATTTTGCAAATTGAATTCGGGAATCCAGCTGGCATAACGCGCCACATTGAGTTCGGCCAGGTTCTGGCTCAAGCCCATGAGTTTGGCCACCTGGCGCCAGGATTTTTTGCGCAGTGCCTTGATCAGGGGTTCGGCTTGTGCTGCAAACAGCGGCTGGCTGTGAGCCGCGTCACCCGCGGGGGTGTCGTAGTCGAGCGATTTGGCGGGAGAGATTAAAAAAAGCATGGGTTGTGGCAAAGCGCAGGTGTTGAGGCGTGAGGATTGAGGAGTGAGGCCCGCCTCAGCTGACTACCCCCTGAATTAAAAAAGGCTCCACCCGGAAGCCTTGATTATCGTGAATGCAGCCCAAGCCGGCTATTTCAAATCCCCGGCCAGCGAAGCCAGCGTCTCGGGGGCAATCTGCGTATGGGCCGGGTAATGGGTGTGGTCACAACCCAGCTTGACACCGGCACCGGCCTTCACGGCGGCACACATCACGGGCGACAGCTCAAACCGCACAAAATGCACAGCCGAGGTTTTTTCTTCGTTCTCTCGCTCAAGGTCTTCATCCGCAATCGCGTAAACGCGGGTGTGGCCTTCTACCTCAATGAACATGCGGTCTTCCACGCCAATCAGGCGCGCCAGTTCGCGCTTGCGCTCGTTCACGTCGGGGTATTCGAGCAGCATGGTGGCCTTCCAGTTGCTGCCTTCGGGCATCAGGGGCACATAAGCGTCGAGCTCCTGCTGAATGCCCTCTTCTTCAAATATCTTTTCGATCCGCAGCATTTCCTGAATTTGATAACGAATGGTGAACTCGCTCTCAAACTGCAGGTTGATGTTTTCACCCAAGCGCACACTGCGCAACTTGCGGTGCGCAATGACCTCGGGTTTGTGAGCCTTGCGGTATTTGCTGTAGGCCTCCAGCGACATGAGGTTGTCGAGGGTGATGTTTCCGGTGAGTTTCATAGAGATCATTTCAGGCTGTAGGCCTCTCGAATCAAGGTCAACGGGTGTTTCTGCGGCACAGCACCAAGCTGATTCACATCAAACCCTTGGGCAATATGGTGGCCACCCAAAGGGCAATCGGAACTGATGACATCCGGCAGGCCACC
This sequence comes from Rhodoferax sp., assembly GCA_031418135.1. GTDB lineage: Bacteria > Pseudomonadota > Gammaproteobacteria > Burkholderiales > Burkholderiaceae_C > JANYCG01. Next base: position 2,408 of record JANOWY010000428.1, read on the forward strand.
GTCTTTGTGGTTGGCCATGGCTTTGAACAGCGGCTTGCCGATTTTCATGGCTTGTTGATGTGTGGCCTTTTTTACGCCAAAGGTGCCCGCGTGGCCGCTACAGCGTTCATGCGTGTGCACACTGGTGCCCGGCACCATCTTCAACATCTCTTCGGTTTTTTTGCCGATGTTTTGCACCCGGCCATGGCAAGGAATCTGGTAGCTTACTTTACCTAGCGCTACCGGGAAATCGACCTTCAGCAAACCATCGCGTTTGCGCTGCATCAGGTATTCAAACGGATCCCACATGGCATCCTTGACCAGCTGCACGTCGGCTTCTTGCGGGTACATCAGCGGGATTTCCTGCTTGAACATCAGGGCGCAACTGGGTACCGCTGCCAGGATGGCAAAACCATCTTTGGCGTATTTCGCCAAGACCGGAATGTTGGCCTCTTTGCTGGTGTTGACCGATTCCAGGTCGCCCAATTCAAGCTTGGGCATGCCGCAGCACTTCTCAGCGCTTACCAGCTCGTACGGTATATCGTTATGGTTTAATATTTTGAGCAAATCATGGCCAATGCCCGGCTCGTTGTAATTCACGTAGCAGGTGCTGTAGATGGCTACTTTGCCGGGTGTTTTGGTGCCGTTGTTAACAACGGTTGCTTTGGCCTTAGGTGCAGACTTGCGGAATTTTTTAGTGGCTAACATAGGCAGCCAAGCGTCTTTGTCCACGCCTAAAA
>JANOWY010000429.1:0-2697 GCA_031418135.1 Rhodoferax sp.
TCAACGGCGAAGGCCTGCAGCACGAAGACGGTCACAGCCACATTTTGGCAGGCACCATTCCAAACTGCATCAGCTACGACCCGACCTTTGCGCATGAAGTCGGTGTCATCCTGCACCATGGCCTCAAACGCATGGTTGAAAAGCAGGAGAACGTGTATTACTACCTGACGCTGCTGAATGAAAACTACTCGATGCCCGGGCTGACAGTGGGCACCGAAGAGCAAATTATCAAAGGCATGTACTTGTGCAAAGAAGGTGCCAAACTGACCCCGCGCGTGCAATTGCTGGGCTCAGGCACCATCTTGCGCGAGTCAATTGCTGCGCAGGAATTGCTCGAAAAAGACTGGGGCATTGCCGCCAACGTCTGGAGCTCCCCAGCTTCAACGAGTTGACCCGTGACGGCCAGGATTGCGAGCGGTACAACTTGCTGCACCCCACCGTAACGGCGCGCGTGCCGTTTGTGGCGCAGCAACTTGAAAAACACACCGGGCCGGTGGTGGCTTCGACCGATTACATGAAGAACTATGCCGAGCAGATTCGCTCCTTCATACCCAAAGGGCGCACCTATAAAGTGTTGGGCACCGACGGTTTTGGCCGCAGTGATTTCCGCTCCAAACTGCGGGCCCACTTCGAGGTGAACTGCCACTTCATCGTGCTGGCCGCCCTGAAGGCGCTGAGCGAAGAAGGCACCGTGCCAGTTGCCAAAGTGCAAGAGGCGATTCAGAAGTACGGCATTGCCGTGGACAAAATCAACCCGCTGTACGCTTGAACGCGCTTGGACATAACGGAGACAAACATGGCATTGCTGGAAATACACGTCCCAGATATTGGGGATTTTGATGAAGTGACGGTGATTGAGCTGATGGTGAAACCAGGCGACGTGGTCGCTGTGGACCAGTCGCTGATCACGGTTGAATCTGACAAGGCCTCGATGGAAATCCCCTCCAGCCAGGCGGGTACTGTCAAGGAAATGAAGGTCAAGATGGGCGACAAAGTCGCCAAGGGTTCACTGGTATTGGTGCTGGAAGTGGCGGGTGCTGTGCCAGCTGCTGCTGCCGTCCCGGCACCGGTGGCTGCGGTTGCCGTTGCGCAAGCTCCAGCACCTGTCGCCGCTGCCGTGGCAGCACCGGTTGCACAGGCCAGTGGCCCGGTCGAGGTGCGGGTGCCCGACATCGGTGATTTCAAAGACGTTTCGGTGATTGAACTGCTGGTGAAGGTGGGAGACACCATCAAAGCCGAACAATCGCTCATGACGGTTGAATCCGACAAGGCTGCGATGGAGATTCCGTCCAGTCACGCGGGGGTGCTCACAGAGCTCAAGGTCAAATTGGGTGACAAAGTCAATGTTGGTGATGTGATTGCGTTGCTGCAAGGCGTTGTGACGGCGGTGGCTGCTGGATCGACCTCGGCCTCAGCTTCTGCGCCATCGGCTGCTACTGCAGCTCCTGCAGCTTCTTCGGCTCCCGCCGTTGCCGCACCGCCGGTAGCGGTTTCGAGCCCAACGGCAGTGGCAGTCGCCCCGGCAGTTGTTGCCGCCCACAACCCGACCACCGCACCCGTAGGTTTGCCCCACGCCTCACCTTCCGTGCGTAAATTCGCCCGCGAACTCGGGGTGCCGTTGGCAGAAGTCAAAGGCAGCGGGCTCAAAGGCCGGATCATCGAAGCCGACGTGCAGGGCTTTACCCGCAGCGTGATGGCGGGTGCGGTGCAAACCCTGGCAGCTCAGGCCGCGCAACCGAAGGCAGCCCCAGCGACGAACGACGGTGCCGGGCTGGGCTTGTTGCCTTGGCCCAAAGTCGATTTCAGCAAGTTTGGCGCGGTTGAGCGCAAAGACCTGTCACGCATCAAGAAGATCAGTGGTGCCAACCTGCACCGCAACTGGGTGATGATTCCGCACGTCACCAACAACGACGAAGCCGACATCACTGAGCTCGAAGCTTTCCGCGTCTCCACCAACAAAGAGAACGAAAAATCGGGCGTGAAGGTGACCATGCTGGCTTTCGTCATCAAAGCCGTGGTTTCTGCGCTGAAGAAGTTCCCCGAATTCAACGCCAGCCTGGATGGTGATGCGCTGGTTTACAAGCAGTATTACCACATTGGTTTCGCGGCTGATACACCCAATGGTTTGATGGTGCCGGTGCTCAAAGATGCCGACAAAAAGGGCATCCTGCAAATCTCGGCAGAAATGTCAGAGTTGGCCAAAAAAGCCCGTGACGGCAAATTGGGCGGCGGCGACATGCAGGGCGGCTGTTTCTCGATCAGTTCGCTCGGCGGCATCGGTGGTACCCATTTCACACCCATCATCAACGCGCCTGAGGTGGCTATTCTGGGCCTCTCCAAAGGCGCGATGAAACCGGTGTGGGACGGCAAGGCCTTTGTGCCCCGGCTCACGCTGCCGCTGTCGCTCTCGTATGACCATCGCGTGATCGATGGTGCTTTGGCAGCACGCTTCAATGCTTACCTGGGCCAGGTGTTGGCTGACTACCGGAAGATATTGCTTTGACCACGGTTGTTGTGGTCAAAAAGAACGGGCAGGTCGCCATTGCGGCCGACACGCTCGTCACGTTTGGCGACACCCGGCTGTCGGACCGGTTTGAAAGCAACAGCAAACTCTTCAAGGTGAACACGCCTGCCGGGCCCAGTTATGTGGGCTTGGCCGGCACGGTGGCGCACTTTCCGGCGTTGCGCAAGGCGATG
>JANOWY010000430.1:0-2045 GCA_031418135.1 Rhodoferax sp.
CTTAAAAACCCGCCCAAACACCAGCGCCCGCCGATGGTGGCGTTTTATTCGCACCTGAGCGGTGCTGCCGAAGACGACCTGGCGCAGGACAGGCCCCATTTGCAGCTCGATGCCGATGCCGTCACGGCCACGCTGGCCGGGCTGGGATTGCGCCGCCAGGGCTACACGGTATGCGCGCCGGGGGCGGAATACGGCCCGGCCAAACGCTGGCCCGGTCACCACTTTGCCGCGTTGGCCGCCAGCCTGCAAGGCCCGGTGCTCTTGCTGGGCAGCGCCAAAGAAGCGGCGGAATGTGAAGCGATTGCCGCATCCGTCAACGCCTTGCAGCCCAGCAAATGCCTCAACCTGGCCGGTAAAACCGCGCTGATCGACGCGTTTGCGCTGATTTCGGCGGCGCGGCATGTGATCAGCAACGATTCGGGCTTGATGCATGTGGCGGCGGCGTTTGGGGTGCCGCAGGTGGCCATTTTTGGCTCCAGCTCGCCCATCCACACGCCGCCCTTGAGCCCCAAGGCCCACATCGTTTGGCTGAAAAACGATGCCGCTTACCAGCCGCCACTTGATTGCGCGCCGTGTTTTGAGCGCGAATGCCCGCTGCCGCCTGGGCCCGCTCATTTGCGCTGCCTGGAGGATGTAAGCCCTCAAAACGTGGCTAAATTTTTGCTGGTCGCGCCCTAGGAGCCTGGGCCGGGCTTTGGAGCCATCGGTTCGCGCTTTTGCAGGAACGCCGCAGGCTTGAATCAGGCTTTTTTGCCCAGCAAGGTAGGCCCCAAAGCAGCCAGGCGGCTCAACCCGCCCAGCACCCGGCTTTCAAGCCAGCGTATTTCGCCGACCAGAATGTGAACCATCAGGTACAACACACCCAAGGCCACAGCGCTGTTCAGCCAGGCCGGAGGGCGCAGGTTGTCGGGTAGCGTTTGGGCGGTCCAGATACCCCCGTTGCTGCCGGCCAAACCGACAAACAACACCAGCCCCAGAAGGGGCACGCCAATATGAATCCAGTTGTCGGCTTCGCGCAGCAGGAAATAAGCCACCAGCGAGAGGGTCAGAAAATAATAATGGCTGGAGCGCGGAAAGGCGGGTGTCGGGATGTCCATGGTGATGGAGTTGATGGCAAAAATCAGCATCAGGCCCATGCTGAGCATGAGTGTGGCGGTGCGATGCCGGGGGTTGCCGTCCAATTTGGCCCAGGCAAAACCGAAGAGCGCCAAAATCACCTCAGTGATCGTCAGCACCCAGGCCTCCTGCGAGGCGAAATACAGGGCAAACAAGGTGCCCAGTACCACCAACAAAATGCTGGTGACCAGCACCATCAGCCGCACCCGGCGCGCCTGCAATTCCACCCAGACGCGGGTGCCGGCCGCAGATACGGGCGCCGTTTGGCGGGGAATCAGCGGAACAAAGGTTTGGTCAAACCGCGCCAGGTCCCGCCCCCAGTTGCCCGGCACCCAGGCGTGCACCAGTTGCACCCACTGGCCGCGCCAGCGGTGTATGCGGCGCTCCAGCCGGTCAATGTCAGTCACAAACAAGTGCAATAGCAAAAACGTCAGCCCCATGGCGCAGGTATTGTTGGCCCAGGTGCCGGGGCCACGGATTTCATCGCGCAAGGCATAAGGTGTGCTGATGCTGAAATCGGTGCTGCCCAAAAACACCACGGTGGCCAGGCAGCCCCAGGCCAAACCGTCACGCAACCAAGGCGCTTCATGTTTCAGCATGAGGTAGGCCGCCAACCCGACCGGCAGCAAAAAGTGGTGCAGTGACCGGGGAATATCGGGCGTGGGGATGTCCAACGTAGCCGCCATGAAAAAAATGCGAATCAACAAACTAGCCACCAGCACAATGGCCGCACCCCGCAGGCGGTTGCGTTGCACCATGCGCAAACAGGCGACGCCCGCAATGGTTAGCAAGATGTCTGACGCGGTCACCAGCCAGTCGCCGCTGAACGCAAAAAAAACACCCCAGAAGACCCCCACCACGATAGCCGCCCAAGCCATCGCCAGAATCAGCAGGCGCACACGCCGACGGTGTGATTCTCCAACCGATAC
>JANOWY010000431.1:0-2457 GCA_031418135.1 Rhodoferax sp.
CACGTTGAGCAACTGGCGCTTGTACTCATGAATCCGTTTGACCTGCACGTCAAACAGGCTGTCGGGGTTGACGGTGATACCGGTGGTGCGCAGGATATACGCGGCCAGACGCGCCTTGTTGCTGCGTTTGATGGCCCTGAAATTCGACTGGAAGCTGGCATCTTTTTGAACGCCCTGTAGCCGCTTGAGCTGGTCCAGATTAAGCCGCCAGGTGCTCCCCAAGGTATCGTCCAGCAGGCTGGCCAAGCCTGGGTTGGCCTGGGCCAGCCAGCGGCGCGGCGTGACACCGTTGGTCATGTTGGTGAAACGTTCGGGCCAAAGGCTGGCAAAGTCAGAAAAGATGGTTTGCACCAACAAATCGGAATGCAAGGCCGACACACCGTTGATGGTGTGGCAGCCCACAATTGACAGATGCGCCATGCGCACCCGGCGCTCACCATGTTCGTCTATCAAAGACAAGCGGGCCAAAAAGTCATTGTCGCCAGGTCGATGCTGCGCCGCCAGTTCCAGAAATTCCTTGTTGATGCGAAAGATGATCTCCAGGTGGCGCGGCAGCACATGGTGAATCAAACCTACTGGCCAAGTCTCGAGTGCCTCGGGCATAAGGGTGTGGTTGGTGTACGAGAAGGTTTTGCCGCAAATTGCCCAGGCGCTGTCCCAATCCATGCCATGTTCGTCGCACAGCAGGCGCATCATCTCGGCGACACCAATGGCCGGGTGGGTGTCGTTGAGGTGAATCGCAACTTTTTCAGCGAGGTTGACCAGGCTCGGGTGCTCGCTGAGGTGGCGGCGCACCAAATCCTGCATCGACGCAGCCACAAAAAAATACTCCTGCTTTAGGCGCAGTTCACGCCCGGCGGGTGTGCTGTCATTCGGGTACAACACCCAGGAGATGTTTTCGTATTCATTTTTGGCGGTGGCCGCCCGCGCGTAATCGCCGGTGTTGAAGGCGCCCAAGTCAATGTGGGCCGGTGCCACGGCTTTCCACAACCGCAAGGTGCTGACTTTTTCAGTGCCATGGCCGGGTATCACCATGTCATACGCTTTGGCATCGACCTCGCCCGCAGGCCGCCAAACGGCTTTGCCGTCCAGTTGCTCAACCCAGCCACCAAAACGCACCGGGTAGGTGATGTCGGCCCGCGGGAATTCCCACGGAGTGCCGTTTTGCAGCCACGGGTCCGGGTATTCAATTTGGCAGCCGCCCTGGATGTCTTGCGCAAACATGCCGTATTCGTAGCGGATGCCATAACCAAACGACGGCAGGCCCAGCGTGGCCATGGAATCCAAAAAACAAGCGGCCAAACGGCCCAAGCCACCATTGCCCAAGGCCGCATCGGGTTCGCGGTCGGCGATGTCTTCCAGGGTTTGGGCATGCAGGGCCAGGCCTTGGGCGGCACTGCCGGTGAGGTTCAGGGCACCCAAGGCATTCGACAAGGTACGCCCCATCAGGAATTCCATCGACAAATAGACCACCCGGCGGGCCTTGTCGGCATGCTGGCGGGCCTGGCTGTCAACCCAGCGGCGCGACAAATGCTGGCGAGCCACATGCGAGACCGCCAACATCAGGTCAGTTTGGGAGGCATCTGCCGAGGCGACACCGACGGTGCTCAAAAGATGCTCTTCAATCAGGGCGGCCAGAGCGTGTTTGGCGATGGGTAGGCTGGGGGTCAAGGTGGCATCCGAAAAAAAGGGGAACCCAGGTTTGCTGGGTCATTGCAAACAACTGGACTGCCAAGTTTATAAGCAAGTATCAGGCCACCGGGCAAAGGCTCCGTTTTTTTTGACACGGCTTAAAGGTGCCAAAAAACCTTTTTGCGCAGGTATTAACATCCGTCTGCCGTCCAGCATTTCAAACAATAGAGGAGACACCATGAAACCCGATGAATTGGCGCTCAGTTTTGACCTGCCCAAACGCACCGTTGCACTGGTACTGGCTGGGGGCCGGGGCAGCCGGCTGATGAACCTGACCGATCGCCGCGCCAAGCCTGCCGTTTATTTCGGCGGCAAGTTCCGCATTGTCGATTTCGCGCTCTCCAACTGCCTGAATTCAGGCATCCGCCGCATTGGCGTGATCACCCAATACAAATCCCACAGCTTGCTGCGCCACATGCAGCGTGGCTGGGCGTTTCTCAAAAGCGAAATGAACGAATTCGTCGATTTGCTGCCCGCCCAGCAACGCACCGACGACGAAAGCTGGTACCGCGGTACGGCCGACGCGGTGTATCAAAACCAGGACATCATCGCCAGTTACCGTTCGGTCGATTTTGTGTTGGTGCTGGCAGGCGACCATATTTACAAGATGAATTACGCGCTGATGCTGGCCGACCACGTGAGCAAGGGGCGCGATTGCACGGTGGGCTGCATTTCGGTGCCCCGCGTTGAAGCCTCGGCCTTTGGTGTGATGGCGGTGGATGACAACTACATGATCACCGAGTTTGTTGAAAAACCGGCTGATCC
>JANOWY010000432.1:0-2747 GCA_031418135.1 Rhodoferax sp.
GGCCTTTTCGGCCTGAGTTACGTGCTGCTGTATTGGCGCATCGTTCGCTTCAAGTCGCCGCGCTGGCTGCTGTTGCGGCACTTCAAGTAGGGACAAGGGATAATCCGGGGGTGACTACAGACACCCTTCAATCGCCCTCCCTGCCCGCCACCGAAGCCGATACCACGGCGGTAGCGCCCCGCTTCGACACCCTCGCGCTCGATCCCAAACTGCTGCGCGCGGTCGCCGACTCGGGCTACACGGCCATGACGCCGATCCAGGCCAAGGCCATCCCGATCGTGCTCGACGGCCGCGACGTGATGGGTGCCGCCCAAACCGGCACCGGCAAGACGGCGGCGTTCACGATCCCGTTATTGCAGAAGATGCTCAGACACGAAAACGCCAGCATGTCTCCGGCCCGCCACCCGGTGCGGGCCCTGGTGATCACGCCGACGCGCGAGCTGGCCGACCAGGTGGCCAACAGCGTGCGGACCTATGCGAAGCAAACCCTGCTGCGCTCGACCGTGGTCTTCGGCGGCATCGATATGAAGCCGCAGACCCTGATCCTGAAAGGCGGCGTCGAGGTGCTGGTGGCCACGCCGGGCCGCCTGCTGGACCACATCGAGGCAAAAACCGCCGTGCTGAACCAGGTGGAATACGTGGTGCTCGACGAAGCCGACCGCATGCTCGACATCGGCTTTTTGCCCGACCTGCAGCGTATCCTCAGCTACCTGCCCAAACAGCGCACCACGCTGCTGTTTTCAGCCACCTTTTCCCCAGAAATCAAGCGCCTGGCGAGCAGCTACCTGCAAGACCCGGTCACCATTGAAGTGGCCCGCTCAAACGCGACGGCCAGCACGGTTGAGCAGCATTTTTACAGCGTAGATGCCGACGACAAACGCCGCGCCTTGCACCAGGTTTTGAAGGAACGCCAGCTCAAGCAGGCTTTTGTGTTCGTCAACAGCAAATTGGGTTGCGCCCGCCTGGCGCGTTCTCTGGAGCGTGAAGGCCTCAACGCCACAGCGCTGCACGGCGACAAGAGCCAGGACGAACGCCTCAAGGCACTCGATTCGTTTAAAAAAGGCGAGGTTGATCTGCTGGTGTGCACCGATGTGGCTGCCCGCGGGCTGGACATCAAAGATGTGCCCGCCGTGTTCAATTTCGACATCCCCTTCAACGCCGAAGATTACGTGCACCGCATTGGCCGAACGGGCCGCGCCGGGCAGTCGGGGTTGGCGGTGAGTTTTGTTGCCAAATCCGATGCCCGCCTGGTGGGCGACATTGAAAAACTCATCAAAACCAAGCTCGAAATCGAGCCCATGGAGTTCCCCGAAAACGCGCCTGACATTCACCGCCAGGGCCGCATCAACGATGGTCGGCGCATGTACAGCGCTGATGAAGGCCGCAGCGGCAGCGACGACAACAACCGCTCTGCACGTGACTCAAGTCGCGATTCAGTGCGCGATTCCAGTCGCGATTCAACACGTGATTTCACCCGCCCGTCCCGGGAATTTTCGCGCGATGCGACGCGAGAATTTTCGAGTGCTGGCGTGCGCAATTTCGGCCGCGCTGCGCAGGCCCCGCGCGATCCGTTTTTTGACAAACCTTATGAACCCGCAACCGCTGACAGCACCGTTGCACCTTCCTGGGAACCCACGGTGAAGCAGGCCGTTCGTTCGATCTCCGCCAACATCAAGCCCAAGCGGCGTGTAGCGGCCCTGTTCAAGACGGAATAGACAGGCTGGGTTTGGCGGGCGCGCGCCCTGCGCTACCGGCCTTGAAGTGCATGTGACAACCACGGAAAACGCAGCGCGAAATGCTACGTAAGCAGCACGTGCGGGGCTATTTATCTATTTTTTAAGTATGTTTTAAAAATTAAACGCGTATTGTTCAAGTAATAATTATATTGTTAGCTACTATTAATATAGTAATATTGGTTGATTTATTATAATTAATAGGGTAAAAAGAGTATAATTTGCTTTTTATTGGGCGGTTATTCGCCCTCCTGAATACGCTGCAATCGCACCTGCAACGCAATTTGAGCGCCACACCCCCCAAGCCATCAAACGGTGTTGCCACACGGCACCTGAATCAGTTCACCCGAACCGCCACCGACTTGCAGCGCACTCAAACTGCCGCCCCACACACAGCCGGAATCCAGGCTCAAGAGGTCTGCGCGGTTGAGCCAACCCAAGGTAGACCAGTGGCCAAAGGCGACGGTTACGTCAGCTGTTTGGCGGTTGGGCGCGTCAAACCAGGGCACAAAACCGGGCGGCGCATCTTCTGCCCGCAGGCCCTTGGCTTCAAATTCCATCTCGCCACCGGGTGTGCAAAAACGAATGCGGGTCAACGCGTTCAACACGCAGCGCAGGCGCTCCACGCCGCTCAACTCATCCCGCCACAGGCGCGGCTCATTGCCATACATCTGGTGCAAAAAATCGCCATAGGCCGGGTTGCGCAGCACCGCTTCAAGCTCGCCCGCCAGGGCCATCGTGTCAGCGGCCGACCATTGCGGCAACACGCCTGCATGCACCAGCAGGTGCGGTTTGCCGCTGAAGGTCTCCAACAGGGCCAACGGTTGCTGGCGCAGCCAGTACAGCATGGCAGTGCGATCGGGCGCGTCCAGCACATCCTGAATGGTGTCGCCACCGTGGGGTTTGCGCACCCCGTGGGCGCAGGCCAGCAGGTGCATGTCGTGGTTGCCCAGCAGGCATTGGGCGGCACCGCCCAGCTTCATCAGGCGGCGCAACACACCGGCAGAATCGGGC
>JANOWY010000433.1:0-11283 GCA_031418135.1 Rhodoferax sp.
CGGAAGTAAACGCCAACTTGATCGGCCAGCAGCAGGCCTTTGTAGACCACTGTGCGGCTGCTCATGCTCGGCACGTAATATTCTTTGCTGTGGGTAAGCTTGAGGTTCTGGATGGCGGCGCTGGCGGTTTTGCGGATGACGTAAAGCTTGCGCTCCAGCGCGTCTTGCACGATGACATCGTTGCCACGGCCAATAAAAACCTGCTTCAAGACTGGCTCTTTTTCGCGCACGGTGGGCGACATGGGCATTTCGCGGTTGACCGGCACGTCGCGCCAACCCAGCAGCACCTGGCCCTCGGCCTTGATGGCGCGTTCGAGTTCTTGCTCACAGGCCAGGCGGCTGGCATGCTCTTTGGGCAAAAACACCATGCCCACGCCGTATTCACCCGGCGGCGGCAACTGCACGCCGCGTTGGCCCGACGGGCTAATGCCGTTTTGCGCCATCTCTTCGCGGTACAAGGCATCGGGCAGTTGGATCAGGATGCCGGCGCCGTCACCCATTAATTTATCAGCCCCCACGGCACCCCGGTGGTCCAGGTTTTCGAGGATTTTCAGCGCGTTCTTGACGATGTCATGCGACTTGTGGCCTTTGATATGCGCCACAAAGCCCACGCCACAGGCATCGTGTTCTTGTTCAGATGAATAAAGCCCGTGTTGTTGAAGATGGGCAATCTCCGCAGCCGTGGTCATGGTGCACTCCTGAAAATCCTGATAGGATAGAAATTTTAGTGCAGTGCAGCATATTTTCAAAACTAATTAATTGGGGTCAGATTCCAATTAATTATTGAATTAATTTATCAGTCATTAATTAGGGACAGATTAAAAAATATAGCACGATATTTATAACAGTAAGATAGAAATTTCTATTCAGAGAAATCGATTTTGGCCAAAAAAGGACGCCCAGCCGTTGCTATGCTTAAGCGCCGGTCGGTGAGTTTTTGCAAATCTGCCACAAACGCGCCTTCACCCAACACCCATCCACGCAGGGTGGATTGGGTTAAATCGGCTTTTTCCTGATCTGAAATTCCGTTGCGAACCAGCTCGACGTAGGCGGCTTCCCGCGCGAAGGGCGTATTGCCCAGTTGCCAATACAAGGCATGCGGCGTGATGAGCGGGTCTACCCGCAAACCGGCGTAATGCTGGTAGCTGGACCAGGCGAATTCATCCGGCAAAGCGGCGATATCGGCTCGTACCGGGTTCAGGTCGATATAAGCCATGCAGGCCAATAAATAACGATCAGTCTGGATCAAGGTTGATTTGTAGCGCCCTTCCCATAGGGTGCCCGTACGTTCGTGCGAATCATTAAACAGCCGCACATAACGCCGACCAACCGCCTGCATCATTTGTGGCAGGCCAGCAGCAGTTTGCGGCGTGGCGAGCAAATGGAAATGGTTGTCCATCAACACATAAGCGTGGATTGCGACATCAAACTTGCGAGCGTTTTCGTCAAGCAGTTGGAGCAAAAACTGCCGATCGCCAGAAGAGACAAAAATGGGCTGCCGGTTGTTGCCCCGCTGGATGACGTGGTGCGGGTAACCAGGCACTGTGAGGCGGGGCAAGCGGGCCATGTGGACGGACGCAACAAGTTGACAATCAGACGAAGATTTTCCGCATGATGATAAGTGGAATCTGACCCCAATTAATTTTGAATAAAAAACGGGCATAAAAGCCCGTTTTTTCGTTGGCTCTTACCTCCTCAACGCTGGTTCAACAGCCCACCGAGCATGCCCATCAAGTCGCCCGAGTTGCCCACGCCACCCACTGGGGTCTGGCCTTGGGGGGTGAGTTTATCGATCAAACCGGGCAGCATTTGCGCCAAACCGCCGGCCGCGTCACCTTGGCTCATGCCGAGCTTGGCGGCTAATTCACTCATCATGTCGCCGCCCAGCACGTTGCTGAGCTGGTCACCCGAAATGGGTGCGTTTTCACCGGTGCCGACCCAACTTTTAGCCACATCACCGAGCCCCGCCTGATTGAATTTTTCGAGCAATCCGCCCAGACCACCTTGCTGGTTGTCATTGCCCAACATGCCGGCCACCACAGGGAGCAGGGCAGCCAAACCACCCAGCCCGGCTAAACCGCCACCAGTACCGCCGCCCGAGCCACCTGTCAAACCGGCCAACACACCTGCCAACCCGCCTTGATGTTGCTGGCCCTGGCCGCCCATGGCAGCGCCCGCTGCGCCTAATACTTGATCGAGTAAACCCATAACAACCTCCGAAAAATAGACGTGAATGAACCTTTAAAACCGCCCAGATTAGACCATTTTCAGGTCGCTGTCAGATGTCAACTTTTGGCATTTCACGGAACCGCGTCAGTAACAATTCTTGCAGGCCAAATTCGGTCAACAAACTGGTCAGGCGAGTTGCGGCAGCGCGGGTTTTTTGCCCAGATGGCCGCTCCAGCCTGCGCGCCAAAATCAGTTCATTTTTCAGGCTGTGCTCCCAGCCCACCAGTTCGGTCACCGTCACCTGGTAACCACAAGCTTCCAGGTACAGGCAACGCAACACATTGGTGATCTGGCTGCCCATTTCGCGCGTATGCAGCGGGTGGCGCCACAATTCGGCCAGCGGGGTGCGGGCCAGGTTTAGCGCCTTGGAGGCACTCAACACCCGTGCCACTTCAGCCTGGCAACACGGCACCAACACCATGAACTCCGCCTGTTTTTGCAGGCCGAACGCAATGGCGTCATCGGTGGCAGTGTCGCAGGCGTGCAGGGCGGTAACCACGTCAATGTGAGTCGGCAACTGGGCCGACTGCGCTGACTCGGCCACCGAGAGGTTCAAAAAAGCCATCCGCTGGAACCCCAGTCGCGCGGCCAGTTGAGTTGATTTTTCAACCAGTTCGGGGCGGGTTTCAATGCCGTAAATGCAGCCTTGGCGGCCTGGCTCTTTGAAGAACAAGTCGTACACGATGAAACCCAGGTAAGACTTGCCCGCGCCGTGGTCAGCCAATTTGGCATGCACACCTTGGTCAGGCAGCTCCAGCAACAGTTTTTCAATGAACTGGTAGAGGTGGTAAACCTGTTTGAGTTTGCGCCGCGAATCCTGGTTCAGTTTGCCATCGCGGGTGAGGATGTGCAGTTCCTTCAACAGCTCCAGCGATTGCCCAGGGCGGATTTCAACGGCCAATGGGTTCTGGGCAGCGGTTGCAGCAGGTGCCGCAGTCGCGGGCTTTGCATGGCGGCTAGCGGACTTTGCGCCGGGTTGGCGGTTGGCCTGATGGTTTGACGTGGTTTGGGGATTCATGGGGTCATCATCGTTCACATGTCAGGGTTTGGGCCGTCGTCCACCGCTTCTGGTGTCACACCCACCCGCACGCCCAGCGCCGCCCAACCCGCCAGGCCCAAATCGCGCAGTGTTTGCCGGTTTTTGTCAAAAATCAAGTCTGCTTCAGGAAAGGCTTGCACGGCCCGCGCCACGCTGGTTTCGCGCAGCAAATGCAAGGTGGGGTAAGGTGCCCGGTTGGTGAAATTGGTGATGTCATCACCCGTCGTATCGGCAAATTCGTACAAAGGGTGAAAGCTGGCGATTTGCAAGGTTCCATCAAGGTGCAGTTTGCAAAGCAAACGGTCTGCTGCCCGCAAAAAATCATTGAATTCCAGAAAATCCCCTAGACCATCGGGCACCACCAGCAAAGTGGTGTCGCGCACCTGGGCATCCAGCGCCGCCAAATCCAGCAATTCACGCTTCAGATCAGCCAACAAAGGTGCACGTGATGTCGCCTGAGAAACCACCCAATGAATCTGATCTTTTACCTGGACGGCTTTGGCAAACGGGCACAGGTTCAGGCCGATGACAGCCGATTGCAACCAGTGCTGCATATTTGACACAACGGCGGTCGTCATGCTTGGCGAAATAGAAGGAACCGACCCGCCACTCATGGCAGTAGTGGCCGTGCACCGGCAGTTTGTGTGGCTTTAAGCGGGCTGGGCAAACGGCCAACCTGACGCGCCAACAAAGCGCCCATCCCGGCACAGGCGCCCGTCATCAGCCAGGTCCACTGCCAGCCACCAACCTGGCTGGCCAGCCACGCCACCAGGGGTGGTCCGGCAAACTGACCCAAGGCTGACCATTGCTGCATCCAGCCGATGGTAGTGGAGACGGTGGCGTCATCCGGCGCCAACTTGACGGCCAGGGCGAACAAGGTGCCGGGGATAACACCGCCGACCATTGAAAAAACCAGCACGCCGCCGAAACGCAGCAAAAATTGTGCATCGGCAGGCACCCAGTTTGGCGTTTGGGCAAACGCCAGTACAGCGGAAATGCCCATCACGCCGTAACCCGCATACAAAAGGTGCCGGGGGTTGTGGCCCTGGCTCAGCAACCGGCCCGAGGCAATGTTGCCCACCATGTTGACAGCCGCCGCCAGGGCCGTCAAGGCAGCGGTGGTACCCACAGCCACCTCGGCTTGTGCATACACAGTGGGCAAAAACCCAATCACCGCCAGCCACTGAAAAGAATAAACGGCAAAGCACAAGGCCACCAGCCAGGGGCCCCGGTGCGTCAGCGTGCGGCGCAATGCATTGCCACCCAACGGTTTGGGTGGCGCGGCTGATTTGCCATCATCCGGCACTACCCGCCACACCCAAACTGCAAACACCGCACTCAAACCTGCCAGCAGGGCCCACAGGCCTTGCCAGCCCAAGTGCGCCATTACCAGCGGACCGCATAATAAGGCCATCGCGGTGGCTAGTGGCATATAGGCGCTCCAAAAGCCCAGCAATTTGCCCAGCCGCTCGGGCGCAACGATGCGCCGGATCAGCCCTGGTGCCGGCGTTACCGCCAGCAAGAAACCCAGGCCTTCTACAACACGCAATGCCATCAGGGGCCAGGCACCCGTGGCCCAGATACCGGTTACCGAGGCCAGCGTCAGTGTTGCCAGCCCGAGCAACATGCTGCGGCGCAACCCCAGCCGGTCGGCGGCCAGCCCCATCATCAGCCCCAGACACAGGCCAGCCATTTGCACGGCCGACAACAAAAAACCGGCCTGAACCAGGCTCAGGCTCATTGCCTGTTGCAGCACCGGCAGGGCGGGTATCAGTTTGGTCAGGTGCAGGGCGGCCGCCACTCCCCCCAGAATGACCACATGCGCGGGTTGAATACGGGACGTCACGTCAACAGCCGCTGGCCGGTAAATCGCTCATGTTCACGGGCGGCCATGCGGTCTGTCATGCCGGCAATGTAATCGGCCACTACCCGTGCCAGCAGGTCTGCGGCCGATCCATCCACCGCTGCAGGCGTGTCTGCCTGCCCAAGCTTGGGAGCCGCCTTGGTGAGCGCTAGGCGGGCCTGTTCCAGGTGATCTGACTGCATGTCCTGCGGGGTTCCCATGTAATGCCCGAACAGGTCGCGTACCACGGTTCGGGCCTGATCGGTGGTCTGCATCACCTGAGGGTGCCGATAAAGGTTGCGCATCAAAAACTGCTTCAGAACACTTGAGCCCTCACGCATACCAGCCCCAAATTCGACCAGCGCCGGGCCGCGGCGAACGTCGTCTATGTCGTGCAGGGCCTGCGGGCGGGAAGCCAACAGTGCGTGCATCGCCCGGTTTGTAGCGGCTACCACGTCATAGACCTGGGCACTCAACATCCGCCGAATCGATTCGTACAACAAGCGTCGGCCTTGTACGGCTTGGCCCAAGTGCGGAAATTCAGCCAGCGTTTCCCGCCGGAAATTGTCAAACAAAGGCACGGCTTCAAGCTGCTCCAGGTTGATCAGGCCGGAGCGCACGCCATCGTCAATATCATGTGCGTTGTAGGCGATTTCATCAGCCAGGTTGCACAACTGGGCTTCCAAGCTGGGCTGAGTGTGATCTAAAAAGCGCCGACCGATGCCGCCTTGACCGACATTTGCACCTTGCAGCGACTCTTTGGCTTCGAGCATTTCGGCGTTCGCACGCGAGCAATGCTTCAAAATGCCTTCACGGGTTTCAAAACTCAAATTCAGGCCGTCGAACTGTGGGTAGCGCAGCTCCAACTGGTCTACCACACGCAAACTTTGCAGGTTGTGTTCGAACCCGCCATAAGGTTTCATACAGGCGTTCAGGGCATCTTGCCCGGCATGGCCAAACGGCGTATGGCCCAGGTCATGCGCCAGGCAAATGGCTTCCACCAAATCCTGGTTTAACCGCAGGCTGCGGGCGATGGAACGGCCCAATTGCGCAACCTCCAGTGAATGCGTCAGCCGGGTACGAAACAGGTCGCCTTCATGGTTCAGGAAAACCTGGGTTTTGTACACCAGCCGCCGAAACGCGGTGGAATGGATGACCCGGTCACGGTCTCGCTGAAAGGTCGTACGTGTGGGGGCTTCCGGCTCCCAAAAACGCCGCCCCCGAGAGCAGGCCGGGTCTGCGGCGTAAGGAGCAAGACTACCGGGCATTTACAAGGCAAAAAAAATGGTCGGCCATAAGCCGACCATTTTCGACTGAAATGATGACTTATGACGGCGATACCAAACCAGAAACGATGTCAAACAAACCTTTGGCGTTTGCATGGCAAAACGGTGGCTCATAGGTGCCGTGGTAATTGCCATAATAAATGGCAAACGCCTCCGACTTCGGATCCGTTGGTGCACTACCTCCAGTGCCATAAACACCACGAACCATGGCATCCACATCGACAGTGGTTACATTGGTCAAACCCCGGCTCTGGAAATCAGCAAACATGATGTTCTGATGCACCAACGGCGGGACCGTCGGGTCTCCTGCTCCACCGCACAGCAACAGTTTGGATTTCGGACTCCAACCCAACAAATCGTTCTTCTTGGCAGCTGCAAACAGCGGGCTGGTTGGCAGTCGGCCTTGCGCAATGTACTCCGCTGTGAAAAGCGCATCCCGTGCCTGGTCAGGCGTGCCACCACCGGGTAGTTTGCCCGAGGTCACCAGCGTGGTGTAGTTCAAGGTGGCATTGGGCAGCAAAGATTCAATTCCGGCGAGGTACGGCTCTTTGAACACTGCAGCGAGGCTGGTGTAAAGCGTGCCATACACCTTTTGCCATGCAGTCACAAGGTAAGGCACGAAGAATTGGTAGCCAGCTATCGCATTGGGCACTTGCAGGGAACCCGACACGTTGTACGGGCCGGCCAAATGAGCGCCCGCCACCACGTTGATCTCAGCCGCGTGGTCTCGTTCAATCGCGCGATGCGCCGCCATCGACGAATGGCCACCTTGAGAATACCCGGTCAGCATGACTTTGCCAGACAACGGCGCGGCAATACCCGCCAAAGCTGCTGCCTTGCGCGCAGCCCGAATGGAGTCGATCACAGAGCTGGCTTCGGAATCTGCGTGCAAATAAGGATGATAGGTGTACGCAGAATCTGCAAAACCAAGGTAGTCAGTGGCAACCACCACATAACCCTGCGCCGCGTACATGGCAGACAACAAACCAGTTTCCGAATCGGCTGGGTTAGCCAACGTACGGGGCTTTTGCACATCGGTACCTTTTGCATAAGCGATCAGGCCGGCCGGAGCAGTGCAAAATGCATGTGTGCCTGTGGGTACCAGCATCACGCCAGACGCATTGGTTGGCTCACCGTTGACACCAATCGTCTTGTAGTTCAGTTTGACTACTTTAACGTTGCACTTTGCTGCGCCGGTCAGGCCGACCAAGGGTCCGCCATCAAAGGCAGCTGTCGGAACCGTTGCCAACACCGAAGGCGTGCCAATCAAGTTACCACGCTCGACGCTTGCAACCAAAGAGCCGCCAAGCACCACGCCCTGACGCAAATCGTTCAGATTTTTGCCGGCTGCGGCCAGTGCCGCCGCTAGATTGTCGAGAACTTTGTCGTCGGCATCGCCCACTTTAAACGTGCTGGTCATCGGGTCTCCGGACTGCGCACCTCCGGTCAACGCTGTCATTTGTGCAGCCACATAGGTCTTGGCAGCTGCCAGACCGTTTTTGATCGTCGTGCCCTTCGCTGCGTCAAAACTTGCAAACGCTGCCGCCGCCCCGGAACCCAAAGCTTTGGTCACGATCAAGTCGGTTACCGGGGTAACGTTGAGCCGCCCGGCAGCGCTCGCAAAACTGTGCAGGGTTACGGCACCTTTGGTGACTTGAATCAGGCAAGGCGGGGTTTGCCCACCTGCCAAGCTCAGCGTAAAACTGCCATCTGCAGCAGTTTTACCTGTGATGGGCGAACCGGTTGTGCATTTTGCAACTACATCTGCATCTGACAATGCAGCACCGGTTGCCGCAAAGCCCTGTATGGTATTGCTGACCACGGGAATCACCGGGTCAGCGGGTACGGGATCGGATCCACCGCCGCAGGCAACAAGGCCCACAACGAGTACCACGAGCGCGGCCCGCATCGTCACGTTTTTCATCATATTGCTCCTGTATCTAAGGAGCAACAATACGGCCCCACAAAACCATCATAGTCGATGGGTTGCCATTTCAATTCGGGGTTTTTACCCGTATGGATCTGCTTTCACACCCCGAATACGAAGGACCTTATTTGATCAAAAAAACAAGCCGTTGTTTAACGGCCGCTGACCTTCGGGTTTACACCCGAACCAAGTAACTCAGGGCTTCAGCGGTGAAGCGCGGGTGCTGTCATAAAATTCCCCGCCAAAATCGGTGGGTGCAAAATCAGCGCTGCCCTGGCGCGTGGGCTCAAAATCAGCGTGTTCGCCATCGGGTGAAGCTCCGGCTGGCGGCTGTTCCGCCGGATGTTCCAACTGGGATTCAGGGTTGTCCTGGCGCATCACCGATTCTTCAAACAGCGCCCAGGCCGAATCGGTATCTTTCTCCAACGCATCAGCCACCGGAATCGGGCCATGCCGGTCATACAAGGCACCGGGCACGGTGTAGCCAAAGTGGCTTTCGCCACGTTCTTTTTTGTCGCTTGGTTTGTGTTGACTGCTCATGCTGTACCTCCGTACCTCGACAGGTTTCCACAGCACCTGCTGTGGGCAGATCAAATTATCCCGGTTTTTCGGCCCGAAGGGGAATCTGTAGCAATCCTGTCGCTATCCTGTGGCTATCGGCGGTTGTGTCAGTTGGCCATCCCTTGGTTGCCCGAGACGTTGGCCAATTGGGGCAGGTTCAGCTTGCGGGGGCTAATTTTGCCTTTGGACTTGAGCCAGGGCTCAACCAGGTCCCAAATCGGTTTGCCGCCGGTGGCTTTGGCCTCTTCAGACACGGGTGCCCAGCCCGCCACCTTGTATTGGCGGTCAGCCTCTATCGGTTTGCCATTGAGCCGCATGTTGTCAATGCGTTGGCCCATGCGGTTGGTAGGGTTGCAGGCGTATTGCATGCCACCCACCCGCACCATGTCGCCGCCTTGCTGGTAGTACGGATCGGGGTTGAACAGGTTGTCGGCCACATCTTCCAGAATGGTTTTGATGGTTTCCCCGGTCATTTCCGTCAAGGTGGTGTAGGGGTAGGTGATGGCTGTCATGTCCATCAGCCATTCCCGCGTGATGGCCTGGCCGGGCAACAGGGTGGTACCCCAGCGGAACCCCGGCGAAAAAGCGATGTCGGCACCTTGCACTTCCATCAGCGCGTCCAGCAGCAACTGGTCGCCGGTGCCGCTGAAGTTGCCGCGCCGGTACAGAAAACCATCGTTCACGGCGAGTTTTTCGGCCAATTTGGCTTCATACGGCGCGCGCACGCGGGTGATCAGCGCATCCATTTCCTTGTCGGCGGGCAACATGTTGGCAAACACCGGCAGTAGTTTGTAGCGGAAATCCTGCACCTTGCCGCCGCGTACATCCAGATCGAGCACACCCAGAAACTTGCCGTTTGAGCCCGAATTGGTCACGATGGTTTTGCCACCCGGGTTCGAGATGATGCGGGCCACCGGCATGCCGTCGTGGGTGTGGCCGCCCATGATGGCATCGATGCCGGTGACGCGGCTGGCCATTTTGAGGTCAACATCCATGCCGTTGTGCGACAGCAAGAAAACCACTTGCGCCCCTTTGGCACGGGCTTCGTTCACCGTTTTTTGCATGGTTTCTTCCTGGATGCCAAAGCCCCAGTCATTCACCAGATAACGGGGGTTGGCAATCGGTGTGTAAGGGAAGGCCTGGCCAATAATGGCCACCGGTACCCCGTTCATCTCGCGCATCACGTAAGGTTTGAACACCGGGTCACCAAAATCGTTTGTTTTGATGTTCTGGGCTATGAACTCAATCTTGCCAGCGAAGTCTTTGTCGACAATTTCTTTCACGCGTTCTTGCCCCAGCGTGAATTCCCAATGGCCCGTCATCACATCAACACCCAGCAATTTGCTGGTTTCGACCATGTCCTGGCCTTTTGTCCACAACGCGGTGGCGCTGCCCTGCCAGGTGTCGCCACCGTCCAGCATGACCGCGCCGGGTCGGCTGGCCTTCATGCGTTTGACCAAGGTGGCCAGGTGGGCAAATCCACCCACCTTGCCATAACGCCGCGCGGCTTTTTCAAAATTCAGATAGGTCAGGGCATGGGCCTGCGCAGTGCCGGGGCGCACCTTGGCGGTTTTCAGCAAAAAATCGCCCACCAGATGCGGCAATTGATCCTTCATCGTGCCAAACCCGAGGTTCACATTCGGTTCCCGAAAATAAATGGGCTTGAGCTGGGCGTGGCAATCCGTCATGTGCAAAAAATGCACATTGCCAAACTTGGGGATGTCATACAGGCCGTTGGCAGCGGTGGCCGCATCGGCATCGGCATAGGTGCCCATGCCCATTCCGGCCATGGTGCCCGCGCCCAAGACTTGCATAAATTCGCGTGTGGTGAGGTTCATGGTGTGCTGCCAGGGTCGGTAAATGATTAAGCAATGACTGATATTTAAGCGATTAAAAAACCCGGACCAGCCGGGTTTTAAGGGTGATTACGGTTTACTGGTTCACTGGGGATTTTGGGTCCAGCAGCAAGCCCACCACATGACGCACCTGGGCTTCGTTCAAGATGCCTGCATGCCCGGCGCGGGGCATGTTGGAGCAGGCGTTATAGGCCTTGGAATTCCAGATCTTGCCCCAGGTGTATTCGACAATGGCCTTGCTCTCGGGACTGGCGGGATCGGATACACCGCGAATCTTGCCGTAGTTGTAAAGGCTCGGGCCAATCGTGCCAAAAGATATTTCTTTCTTGTCTATTTGATGGCAGTTGTAGCAATTGCCGCCGTTGGCCTGACCGGCTGCATCGGTCCAGGTCAAACCCCGGCCACTTTGGGCGATGGTTTCACCCTGGCGCCAATCACCGATGAATTTGCCGTCTGATGGCCATTTGATGGTTTTGAGGTTGGCCTCTTCGATCGCCTTGCCAATCTTTTCGTCGATCGGCTTGCCCGCCACATCAGCCGCG
>JANOWY010000434.1:0-7291 GCA_031418135.1 Rhodoferax sp.
TCGGCTCGGTGCTGAGTTACCGCGAGGCGCAGGACGGCCAGATTCTGGAAGAAGGCATTTCTGAAGCGGGTGCCCTGGCCAGCTGGACGGCGGCGGCCACCAGTTACAGCGTGCACGGTTTGCCCATGCTGCCGTTTTACATTTATTACTCGATGTTCGGCTTTCAGCGCGTCGGCGACCAGATTTGGGCCGCTGCAGACCAGCGGGCCCGTGGCTTTTTGATCGGGGCCACCTCCGGACGCACCACCTTGGGCGGGGAGGGTTTGCAACACCAAGACGGCACCAGCCACCTGATCGCGGCCACCATTCCCAACTGCAAGGCCTACGACCCGGCTTTCGCCGGTGAGTTGGCCGTCATCATTGACCACGGCATGCAGGCCATGCTGACACAGCAGCAGGACGTGTTTTATTACGTCACCGTAATGAACGAGAGTTACGCGCAGCCGAGTTTGCCAACCGGCGTGGCTGAAAACATTGTTCGTGGTTGCTATAAATATAGTAGCTATCCATCCAATTTGTATGAGAACAATCAGTCCGATTCTCTTAAGCCCTTGGGGCGAGTTACTCTGATGGGCTCTGGGGCCATCCTCACCGAAGTGATCCGGGCGGCGGTTTTGCTGGCGGATGAGGGCCTGGCGGTTGATGTGTTCAGTGTGACCAGCTGGAGTGAGCTGGCGCGGGATGGGGCGGGGAGCCAGGCGCAAACCCAGGCCCTAACCCAAGACATCACAGTGCTCCCGTTCATTCAATCTCAGTTGCTTGGCAGCGGCGGCCCCATCATTGCCGCCACCGACTACGTGCGTGCCGTGCCCGAAAGTGTTCGTGCCTATGTGCCAGCCGACCGTACCTATATCACGCTGGGTACCGACGGTTTTGGCCGCAGTGACACCCGGGCCGCTTTGCGCCAGTTCTTCGGGGTAGACGCCGCCAGCATCGCCCGCGCTGCCCGGTTGGCCTGCGCCCGCTTTATCCCGTAAAAAAGAAGCCTGTGTACGCTACCAAACAGATCGACAATCCCATTGCCACCTAACATCCCTGGAAGTCAGTTTGCACGTCGAAAATCAAGGTGGTTCGGCCCCATCATTCACAAGGCCCCACCGATTTGAACATGAATGACGATCCGCATGACCTGCACCTGCGGGTGGGTTTCGAGATGGTGTACGACTGCCCGGCGCCCACCCCGATGATTCTGGCGCTGAGCATTCACCACTCGCGTGCGCCGCACCTGGTGCGCCCCGATGTGCTGGTTACCAGCCCGCCGGTTCCGGTGGTGGCTTACCGCGATCTGTTTGGCAACTGGTGCAGCCGCATCGTGGCCCCGGTGGGGCGTTTGGTGCTGAGCACCGATGCGCTTTTGGTGGATTCGGGCGTCGCCGACACGGTGGCGCCCTGGGTCACCCAGACGGCTGTGCAAGATTTGCCCGAATCAACTTTGGTGTATCTGCTGGGCAGCCGTTATTGCGAGACCGACCAGCTGTCTGAAATCGCCTGGCAGTTGTTCGGCGCTGGCCCCACTGGTTGGGGGCGGGTGCAGGCCATTTGCGATTTTGTCCACCAGCGCATCCAGTTTGGCTACCACCACGCGCGGCGCACACGCACCGCGTGGGAGGCCTTCAACGAAGGCCAAGGCGTGTGCCGCGATTACGCCCATCTGGCCATTGCGCTGTGCCGCTGCATGAACATTCCGGCGCGGTATTGCACCGGTTACCTGGGCGACATCCGGATTCCGCCAATTCCCGGCCCGATGGATTTTGCCGGCTGGTTTGAGGCGTTTTTGGGCGACACCTGGTACACCTTTGATGCGCGCAACAACACGCCGCGTATCGGCCGTGTGCTGATGGCCCGGGGGCGCGATGCCTGCGATGTGGCGCTGGCCAGCACCTTCGGCGTGAACACGCTGGTGAGCTTCAAGGTCTGGGCTGATGAAGTGGCCCCTGTGTCAAGTTAATTGGCGCAAGATCACAAGCTCGCCGCGAGGGATTCGACAATCGTTTGCTGTAGCTTGGCCCATGGCGCACCGCCCGCCAGAACGAAGCGCTGGTTCACCTCCAGCTCAATGCCCACATAACGGTCGTCGGGGAAGCGTTTTCTCAGCAGCGCCGTCAGGCCGTCGCTCCGGCCCTGGTAGGGGTAGTTGCGCCGCAATTGCAAGGTTGGTGCCAGCGGTGCAAAGGCCTTTAGCCAGGCCGCTGCAAAGGCTTTTTCACCCACACGCCGGGGGTCATACAGCCAGGCCACATCAGCCCGCCGCGCAACACCGTTCAAGACAGGCGTGAAACTGTGCGAGGCGATGTGAATCACCCGGTGCCCTGCCGCAACGTGGCCTGCAATGGCAGCTTCTACGGCATCGCGGTGCGGTTGGTAGTGGCTTTGGATGATTTGCAGGCGCTGCGCCAGCGGCAGGCCACCCGTGAATTCCGAAAACAGCTGGGGGTGGCCGATTGACCGGTTGAGTTCAACCAGCAGCCGCGTCGTGGTGGCGGCGTGCAGCGGCACACCCAAGGCTTGGGCCATGTGTTGGCCTAACGCAAGGGCACCGGGGTCCCAGCCCCGGTGGCTGTCCAGAACCGTCTGCTGGCCCGCAAAAAGGGCGGCGTAAGCGCTGGGCACTTCCCGCCCGCCATGTTCGCAGGTGATGACGGCAAGGTTGTGGCGTGGGCTTGTTATCGGGTGCATCACAGCAAGTATGACCTGTGATCCAGCCGGTTCCCGTGGGTTGGCGTGATAGGCTTCTGCCATGCCCGTTTTCACATCCCACACCAAGGCTTCGCCCCGCAGCCAGATGCCCATCGAATTGCAAGTCCGTACACACAGCACCACACACCGGGGCCGTCAGGTTGTATGGCGCGAGTTGGGCAGCGGCCCGCCCTTGGTTCTGCTGCATGGTGGCCACGGCAGTTGGTTGCATTGGGCGCGAAACATCGAGGCCCTCGCGGCGCGTTTCACGGTGTTGCTGCCCGATATGCCGGGTTATGGCGATTCAGATGCGCCCGCCGAACCCACACTGGCGTCGCTGGTCGGCCTGCTCCAAGCCACTTTGGACCAAGTGCTGGGTGTGACTACTCCCATTGGCCTGGTGGGGTTTTCATTCGGCGGTTTGGTGGCGGCCACGCTGGCCGTGCAGCGTGGCCGCATCCAGCGCATGGCCTTGCTCGGGCCGGGCGGCCACGGTGGCCCGCGCCGCCCGGCGGGGGCGCTGGTTTCGTGGCGGGCCGCAAAAGAATCGGGTGATGACGAGGCGCTGGCGCAGGTGATGCGCCACAACCTGGGGTTGCACATGCTGCATGCCCCCGCCAGCATCGATACGCAGGCCTTGCGCATCCATACCGATGCCTGCCTCAGCACCCGTTTCTACAGCAAAGCCATCTCTCACGCAGGTGGCCTGGCGGCAGCACTTAAGCTTTACCCCGGCCCGCTGCTGCTGTCCTGGGGGGAACATGACGTGACCGCGGTACCAGACCAAGCCGCGCTGGCTTTGCGGGAGGGCCGGGCAGATTGCACAACCCACATCGTGCCCGGCGGCGGGCATTGGGTGCAATATGAGCGTGCCGCAGCGGTGAATGAAATGCTGCTGGAATGGCTGTGCCGATGAGGGGCTGTTGGCTGCCCACGTAACATCGACGTTTTCCCTGCACCCTACGGCCAATCGATGTTCGACAACTTCACCGCTTTCTTGTTTCAATGGGCAGTCACGGCCATCCTGCTGTGGGTGGCAAGCCATGTGTTTCGGGGAATTTCATTTGCCAGCACGGGGGCACTGGTTATTTCAGCGCTGTTATTGGGCTTTGCCAATGCCATCGTCAAACCGCTTCTGGTGGTGCTCACCCTGCCCCTCACGGTACTGACGTTTGGGCTCTTTCTGCTGGTGATAAACGCGACCATGATTTTGATGGTGGCCGCACTGGTCAAAGGCTTCAAGGTTTCGGGCTTCTGGACGGCCTTGCTGGCCAGCGTTTTGATCAGCGCGCTGAGTTTTGCCTTCGAGGCACTCTTGCCCAGCGAGAATCCAGCGCAACAGATCCAAATGCCGCGCAGCGGGCTTTGGCTATAACTGTCGCCGTCGCAGGTCAGCTGTTGGCGCCAGGGTGCCGCGCTGAATCAATAACTTCCCAGACTTTTGCCGCCGTAAACGGCATATCCAGGGCGTTGATACCCATGGGCCGAAGCGCACACATCATGGCATTGGCGAAGGCCGGCAGCGAACCCGTGCAGCCTGATTCGCCGACACCCTTGGCACCCAGCAGGTTGAGGTCGGTGGCCACGGCGAGGGTCTCCCGCAACATCGTGGGTACACAGCCCAGGCGTGGCAAGGCGTAATCCATCAAGGAGCCCGACAACAATTGGCCTTGGGCGTCATACACCACCGACTCACAAAAGGCCTGCCCCCACCCTTGCACCACGCCGCCCTGCACCTGCCCTTCAACCAGTTGCGGTGAAATCACGGCCCCCAAGTCGTCGACGGCGGTGTAATTCACAACCTCGGTTTCGCCTGTGGCCGGATCGATTTCAATTTCTGCGATATGGCAACCGTTGGGAAACGTCGAGCCTGACCGGGCTTCGCCGGTAGCGGCCAGAGATTTCAATTCTTCGGCGTTCAGTGTTGTCAAGAATTGCGTCAACGACACCGTTTCTTTTCCGCCACCAGTATGTTGCCAAACGCCCGCTGAAAAAACGACTGCGGCCACGTCGCAGTCCCAGGTTTTTGCGACGAGTGGCGTGGCCAGTGAAATAATTTTCAAACACAGTGCCTTGATGGCGCTGCCTGCGCCGTACAGCGTGCGTGAGCCACCCGTGCCGTTGCCCACCATGCTTTTGGCGGGGTCGCCCGCGAAGTAACGCACACGGCTGGCCGGCAAGCCCAAGTTCGATTCAATGATGTGGCCAAAAGAGGTTTCGTGACCTTGTCCCGAAGCCCCCGTCACGCCATAAACAGATAACGTGCCATCGGCAGAAAACTCGGCTTGAACCTGGTCTTTGGGTGCGCTACCGGCACCGGATGCTTCCAAGTAGGTTGCCAAACCAATGCCCCGCAACTTGTGCTGGGCCGATGATAGGGTGCGCCGCTTATCGAACCCGGAATAGTCGGCCAACTGCAAAGCCCGGTCCATGACCATTGCAAAGTCACATGCGTCGTACACCGTGCCATTGGCGGTGCGGTACGGAAAATCGGTCGGCGGAATAAAGTTGGTGCGCCGCAGGGCTATCGGGTCAAAACCATGCGCATGCGCTGCAAAATCGATCAGGCGTTCAATGGCATAGGCAATGTCGGGGCGCCCGGCACCGCGGTAAGCGGAAACCGGCACCGTGTTGGTAAACACCACCTCGGATTCCATGTAAAGCGCGGGTACTTTGTAAACGCCGCCCATGGTGACACTCAGGTTTTTGGTGCCGATGAAGGTGCTGAAGTAGCAGTTGTACGCACCGACATCGGTTTGGTCATGAAAACGCATGGCCAGAATGCGGCCGTCGGCGTCCAGCGCCACTTCGCTGTCGAGCACCAGCGCCCGGCCGTGCCAATCACTGAGAAAAACCTCGCTGCGCGACCCAACCCAGCGCACCGGCCGGCCCAACTTGCGGGTTGCCAGCACCAGCAAAACATGTTCGCTGTAGGGCGTTCCGCGCAGGCCGAAAGACCCCCCCACATCCTGCGGTATCACCTGAAGTTGCCCGGCATCAATGCCGGTGGTGGCGGCAAGAAAACCTTGCATGCCCAATATGCCCTGGGTGGGCGTGTGAATCCGGGTTTTTCCTGTGGCTGAATCATGCGCAACCACAACAGCCCTCGGCTCCATGGGCATGCCAATCAGGCGCTGGCTGGTCACACAAACCCGGCTGACGTGGCGCGCTGCAGCAAATGCAGCGTCAGTCGCAACCCGATCACCGTTGGCAAACCGCACCGACAGATTGCCTGGTGCTTGTGGATGTAATTGCACGCTACCCATCGCCAGCGCGGCCCGCACGGTGGCGGCTACGGGCAACGGTTCGAATTCAATGTCTGCCAGATCGGCGGCATCTTGGGCCAATTGGGCTGATTCTGCAAATACCATCGCAATGGGTTGCCCGACAAAATGAACGGTGTCGTGCGCCAAAACGGGCATGCGGACCACGGTTTGCGGTTTGCCATCGATGTCGTCAACCGTCACCGCGTTGGGCAAGTCTTTGGCACCCAATTGACGGGCTTCAACGGCAGTCGCCACCCAGTGCACGCCGGGCGCTTTAGCCACCGCCGAGAGGTTGAGCTGGGTGATCCGTGCATGCGCATGCATGGAACGGATCACAAACGCATGCAGCATGTCAGGATAATGCTGATCGGCCGTGAACCGCCCTTGGCCTGTCACCAGAGCCTGGTCTTCCCGACGCGCATGGCGGCTGACACTCATGTTGACGCTCCAGAGGTGGCGCTGAAAACAGCCGCCGCTTGTGTGACGGCTTTGGCAATGTTGATATACCCAGTGCATCTGCACAAATTGCCTGACAAGCCTTCTTCAATTTGCGCCGGGCTGGGTTGAGGCTGGAACTTCAACAAGCTGACCGTTGCCATCACCATGCCCGGTGTACAAAACCCGCATTGCAAGCTGTGGCATTCGGCAAACGCTGTTTGAACCGGATGCAATTGGCCCGACTGCGGATCGGCCAGGCCTTCAATGGTGGTGACCTGTCGACCGTGGGCTTGAGCCGCCAATACGGTGCAGGATTTCACTGCAACGCCGTCGAGCAATACGGTGCAGCAGCCACACTGGCTGGTATCGCAGCCAACGTGGGTGCCCGTCAAGCCAAAAACATCACGAATCAAATCGGCCAGCAGGGTCCGCGCTTCGACGTCGGCCTGGCGGATCTGGCCATTGAGAGCAAGTTGAATGTGCATGGTATCCATCGGCGATGTAAAAGAAGACGTCAGGAGTAGGTCACCCAATCGGCATACGCTGCGTCGTCCAGATGCGGCAGGGTGTTGTAGGTTACCAGCGTGTGGCGTTTGGGGCTGATGCTGAACTCGGTGATCGACGTGTTGCGGATGCGCAGGTTCAATTCAATCGTCATCTCGGGTGTGGTACCCAGAATGTGGCCGACGGCAGTGGAGATGGGGCCGCCGCTGGACACGATGAGCACATTGCCCGTGTGGTGTTGCCGCGCGTGGTCCAGCGCGCTGGTTACGCCTTTCTGAAAATCGGGGTAACTAGGCATGCCGACCGGCCTGGTCACGCCGTTCATCCACTGCGTGAGGGCGTCGCGCAGAATGCGAAAGTGATTGCGGTAACGTTCCGGTGAATCGGGCTTTTCGAGCGGCTCGGGG
>JANOWY010000435.1:0-2988 GCA_031418135.1 Rhodoferax sp.
AAGCTTCAAGTTTCACTATTTCGCCATCCGCAAAATGCATTTCATGATGCGGGCCAAGGCGCTGGTGGCCTTCCCCGGCGGGTTTGGCACGCTGGATGAACTGTTTGAAGTGATCACCCTGGTGCAAACGCGCAAGGCCAAACCGGTGCCCATCGTGCTGTTTGACAGCGATTACTGGAAGCGTCTGCTGAACTTTGACGTGCTGGTAGAAGAAGGCGCGATATCGCCCGAAGATCTGGCGCTGTTCAGCTACGCCGATGAACCGGCCCAGGCGTGGGACATCATTCGGGGGTTTTACGGGTTGTAGGCTGACAATACCTAGTGCCTGTGCCCATGATGGGCATCGGGCATGTGCGCATGGGCATGGCGAATGGGTGTGTGCTGGTGCGCGTGGCTGTGGTCGCTACTCGGCATGGGGTCGTGCCGATGGTTGTGGTGGCCGTCGTTATGCGAATGCGCATGCTCGTGCGCCAGGGTTTCATGGTCATGGGGGTGCCCATGGCTCTCCATCAGATGCAGCAACACACCCGTCAGCATCAGCACACCGCCACCCAACATCAGCCAGCCCGCTGACCGTTCACCCAAGGCAAACGCCAGAACGGCACCGATAAAGGGCGCAAACGCAAAGACCGAGCCAGTTCTTGCCGCGCCAAATGCCCGTTGCGCCAGCAGGTAAAACCGCAGGCTGAGCCCGTAGCCGGCAGCCCCCACCACCAGCAAGCCCAGCGCAGCCGTCACTTTGGGCAGGGACTCTTGCAGTGCAAGCGCCAGCACCGTCGAAACGCATGCGCCCAATAAGGACTTGGCCAGCACCACCTGCCCTGGATCACAATCGGCTAAATCCCGCGACAAGGTGTTGTCTACACCCCAGGCCGCAGTGGCCAACAGCACCGCCATCATCCCCGCCAGATGCGCACCGCCCAGCCGCCCCTGATCCAGCACCAGCGCTACACCACCGGCCAGCAGCAGTAGCATGGCGGCCCAAACGCGCCGGTCCATCGTCTCGCGGTAGAGCCGCCAGGCCAGCAGCACGGTGAACAGGGCTTCGAGCGTCAGCATCAGCGACGCGCTGGTGCCGCTGGTGCGCTGCAAACCCCAGGCCAGCGCAGCCGGCCCAATGACCGCGCCGAAGCTGGCCATAGCCAGCAAGCGGCCCAGGTCGCTGCGGCGCAGGCGGGCCTCCCTGTCAACGGGCTGGCGCAGCAACGTGCCCATGGCCGCCGCACCGCCATACAACAGCGCAGCTGTGGTGAAAGCCCCCAGCCCTACGCCAAAGAACTGCACCAGCGGCGTGCTGACGCCAAACAGCAGGGCTGCCAGCAAAGCCAACACCCCTCCCCGAAAGGCCGGGCGCATTACTGGAATCCGCACGATGTCTTGTCCCGGTGATGTTGGCAGCGACCAAAGAGCCGTGCCGCATGAAGAACTTGAATTTTGTTTACCCGCGCAGGTCTTTGACAGTGGCAAAGCATAGCCGCAAAAAACCAGCGCGACTGGCGTTAACGCTGCGGCCCTATCGCTTCAGCACCGCTTTGCCGCACCTGCGGCATGCACCCTATGGTGAGAGCACCGACCCGCAAGGCAAGGCTTCGGCAGCCGTCAATGTTCGTTGCCTGGAAGGCGTGGACCTGACCACCTTGCCGGTACAGCACGTTGACGAGCACAAAAATTTTCTTATAAAATAAATTATGTACTTAATTAGACTAATTTAATTACATATTTGATATAAATAATATATATGATTATTCAATTAATTATTTAACAATTGTCCATAATTTGCTCTAAATATTTATTAAACTAAATAATTAAGGTAAAACAGCCACCGGTGGCACCCTCAGGCTGTCAAAACGCCGCCAAACCTGCTCGCGGCAAATGAACAACACACAGCCTTCCACCAGCAAGGTGTTGGGGCCTTTGAGGCGCATGGTGGCTTTGTAGGTTTGTCCGTCTTCAGGGTTGTAGATGTTGCCGCCGTATACGCCGATTCTGTCGCTGCTTATTTTGTCGTTTTGCCCTTTGCCGTCGGGCACTTTTTCAAGCCGCATGCCGCTGATGATGCGTTGCCCCACCAGCGGGCGTTTGTCGGATGCGCCACTGGGGGTGTCGTCCCAGGCCCACAAGATCATGCCGCACAGGCGGCCTTCGGCCTTTTCTTGGGCATTGCCCTCGCATGGCGCCAGTTTGACGCGGACGGCAAAGCCGGGCGTCCACCACTCGTCTTGAAGGGTTTGGGCATGTACAGCCGATGCCGAAAAGCCCAGACAGAGGGTTAACCAGAGCGCTACAAGGGCCATGCTGCAGTAGCGAAGCCAAGCAAGGCGGTTCATTTGGCGAGCCCTTGCGTTGAACCCACCGTTTGAACCGATGGCAGCGCTTGAGGCAAAAATCGCGCATCGCCGTTGGCAAGGTATGCGACGTCTTCGGTTTTCATCCAGCGGTCCCACCAAGTGAAGTACAGGCCAAAGTTGCCGCGCCCGGCGCTGTGATGGTAGTGATGCTGCGAATTGGTCAGCAACCAGCGCAGCGGGCCGCGGGTGGTGGCATGCCAGGGCATGACCTCGTAGGCGCTGTGGCCCAACACGTTGCGCACAATCATCACGGTGAGGAAGGCGAACAACATGCCGTCATGCAGGGGCACGCTGTGCACCATGATGACGTAAAACAGCGACTGGATCAGCGCCTCCACCGGGTGAAAGCTGTAAGCCGCCCAGGGCGTAGGGTGTACCGATTGATGGTGCGTGGCATGAAACCGCGCAAACCACCAGGGGCGGTGCAGCAGGCGGTGTGTCCAGTAAAACCAGGTGTCGTGCAACACCAGCATCAGGGCAAAACTGGCCCACCACCAGGCCCAGCCGTAGGTTGCCACGTCTTGGTATAGGCGCGTCAGGCCCAGCCGGAACATCGTGTAGATGAACAAGCCGGAGCCCGCAAACAGCAACACCGTCAGCATCGAGTGGCCAAATTCGCGCCCCATCTGGCCCGGTTTGG
>JANOWY010000436.1:0-1953 GCA_031418135.1 Rhodoferax sp.
ACGACAAAGTCAATGAACAGCGAAAACAACACAATGACCACAAATGTGGCCCATAACCAGAGAGGAGCAATTGTTTCCATGAAGCTTGAAGGGTACAGAGGGCGGGTTGGCGTTAAAAGTTGGGGTGTCCTGTGCGCAAAATGGCACTGGAACATACGAAAATTGTAAATGGTAAATTCAGATAAAAACTGTGTTTTTTTATTGCTTAGTTCGTAAAAAATAGAATGTATTGATGAATTTTGACGATGGCTCCATGAGGGGATCGGCGGCAACATTCCCGCCATGACGACCACCAGGAACGCTGCGCATGACGAACCCCCACAGCCCGTGGACTGATCGATTCCGGGCTTCATTGCCCACCCGGCATGGTTTGGCCAGTCACCCCTGGTTGAAGCCCGTCGCGGCACGTCTGGGTGATCCCCGTTTGTGGCGCAGCCACCATGAAGGCATTGCGCGCGGGGTCGCTGTGGGCACCTTTTGGGCGTTTGTTATCCCGTTTGCACAGATTTTGGTGGCGGCTGCACACTGTACGTGGTGGCGCGCCAATATCCCCGCCGCTGCCGCCATGACGATGGTGACCAACCCGTTCACCGTGGGATTCTGGTTGTGGCTGGCCTACCAATTGGGGGCCCTGATTTTGGGGGCACCGCCCGTGACGGCGATGCCGGGTTCCAGCGGCGTTGTCGGCTGGTTGGGTCAATTTGGATGGCCCACCGTGTTGGGCATGGGCATTTTTGCGGTCGGCGGCGCAGCAATGGGGTATGTGAGCGTCAAGCTTGTGTGGCGCTGGCGCGTATCGGCCAAACGGCGGGCGCGGCGATGAGCCTGCCGCCTTCAAACCGGCCCGGTGTTACTGTCCCCCGCAAAACTACTCAGAAAATCCAGGTCATTCCTTAATTTTCGAAGCAAAATTCTTATAAACACTGATTTTTAAGAACCAAATTCAACCCTATCCTTTCACTTCCTTTATTTCCAGGAGTTCTACTTGAAAAAAATCCTTTCCGTGATGGCCATCGTTTTCAGCCTGGGCCTCGGTTCGATGGCCATCGATGCCGAAGCTGCCAAACGTGTGGGGTCTGGCAAATCGGTCGGCACGCAACGGCAGGCCAGCACCGACAAGGCGCCCGGTGCGCCAGCCCAAACAGCCGCTGCTGCGCCTGCGGCCGGTGCAGCCGCAGCTGCGCCCTCGCGCTCTTGGATGGGCCCGGTAGCCGGTCTGGCAGCTGGCCTCGGCATTGCGGCATTGGCTTCCAGCCTGGGTTTTGGCGGTGAACTTGCTTCCATGGTGATGATGGGCCTGTTGGCTGTCGCGGTCATGGCGGCCATTGGTTTCTTTTTGCGCAAACGCGCAGCGGCCAATCAAACTGGTGGCATGAACCAGGTCGGGATGCAGCCCGCATTGGCAAGCGTGGGCAACCGGCCGGAAGCTGGCAACACCGCAGCCTCTTACCGGGCGGAGATGCCACACACCCAGCAAACCAACCAGACGGTTTTGCCAGGGCAAGGTGGTTCGACAGCCGGATCAGCGATCGGTTCGACGATTGGCTCAGCCATTGGTGCAGGTGTAGCAGGTGCCCCGGCAACCCGCTCGCCGTGGCCGGCAGACTTTGACGCGGCAGGTTTTGAGCGCAATGCCAAGGTCAACTTCATTCGCCTGCAAGCCTCCAACGATGTCTGCAACCTGAACGACATCAGCCAGTTCACCACGCCGCAGATGTATGCTGAACTCAAGCTGGAGATCAGTGAGCGCGGTGGAACACAGCAGAAAACCGATGTCGTGCAACTGGACGCGAAAGTTGTGGATGTTGAAGAAGGTGCCACCCACTATGTGGTGAGCGTGCATTTCACCGGATTTATGAAAGACGGTGCGGGTGTTGCGGACGAGTCCTTTGACGAGGTCTGGCACTTTGAGAAACCACGCCAAGGCAGCGGCGGCTGGGTCTTGAGTGGGAT
>JANOWY010000437.1:0-2241 GCA_031418135.1 Rhodoferax sp.
GAAGCACGCGCCGTGGCGTTAATGCAGGCACACTTGCTCAATGTTGAAGCGGGATTGATGTTTCAACGCAATGCGCCATCGAACGATGTGCTGGTGGCGCTTTCTTGAATCAAGCCATGGAAAAACACCACACCACCTACCCGCGAGACCTGGTCGGGTACGGGCAAGATGTGCCGCATGCGCAATGGCCCAGACAAGCCCGCATCGCCGTGCAGTTTGTGTTGAATTATGAAGAAGGCGCTGAAAACTCGGTGCTACACGGTGATGCCGGGTCAGAACAATTTTTGAGCGAAATGTTCAACCCGGCCAGTTTTGCAGCCCGCCACCAGAGCATGGAAACCATTTACGAATACGGCTCTCGCGCAGGGGTCTGGCGCATCTTGCGCGAGTTTGAGAACCGCAAACTGCCGCTCACCGTTTTTGGTGTCAGCATGGCCTTGCAGCGGCATCCGGAATTGACGGCTGCCTTCAAATCGCTGGGCCATGAAATCGCCTGCCACGGCTGGCGCTGGATCACCTACCAGAACCTGGACGAAGCCACCGAGCGTGAACATTTGCGGCTGGGCATGGAGATCATCCAGCAAATGACGGGCGAGCGCCCGCTGGGCTGGTACACCGGGCGCGACAGCCCCAATACCCATCGCCTGGTGGCCGATTTTGGCGGCTTTGAATACGACAGCGACAGCTACGCTGACGACCTGCCGTATTGGCTGCCGGTGCAAAAAACCAATGGCGAGCTGACCCAACAACTCATCGTGCCCTACACACTGGACAGCAATGACATGCGGTTCTCCAGTGCGCAGGGTTTTGCACAGGGCGATGATTTTTTCACTTACCTGAAAGACTCGTTTGACGTGTTGTATGCCGAAGGCGACCCGGCCGGTCTGAACCGCCCCAAAATGTTAAACGTGGGCATGCATTGCCGCCTGTTGGGCCGCCCGGGCCGCATGAAATCCTTGCAACGGTTTCTGGACTATATCCAGGGCCACGACAAGGTCTGGATATGCCGCCGCCTGGAGATTGCGCAGCATTGGCGCAAAACGCACCCTGCGCGGGTAGCCTCTGGCTCATGAGCCCCAGAACCTCAACTTGTTTTGGCGCACCTTTTTGGGCCTGTTTTGGTGCAACAAACCCCATTGTGGTGCCAGGCGGCATCGGTCTCGGGTTTACCACCGCGGGTTGCACAACACAGCAATGGCCTGCAATGGCCCGAACCTTGCGTAGCCTGAAGAAGCGCTAGGGCCTTCCCCTAGGCATCCCGTCCAACAAAATTTACGCTGTTTTTAAACGATTTCAAACCACCCCTGACCCGGAGACCTTCATGACCAAACGCTTCCTCCTGAAAACCGCGACCGCACTGGCTTTTGCTGCCACGCTAGGCAGTGCCCAAGCACAAAACACACCGATCAAATTCCAGCTGGACTGGCGTTTTGAGGGCCCCGCCGCCCTGTTTTTGACGCCGGTCGCGAAGGGCTACTTCAAAGATGCCAAACTCGATGTCGTTGTGGATGCTGGCAACGGTTCTGGCGGCACGGTTACCCGCGTGGCCTCTGGCGCTTACGACATGGGTTTTGCCGACTTGGCGGCCCTGATGGAATTCCACGCCAACAACCCTGACGCGCCCAACAAACCCGTGGCTGTGATGATGGTCTACAACGACACCCCCGCCTCGGTGATGGCCCTGAAAAAATCAGGCATCAAAACCGCATCGGACCTGAGTGGCAAAAAACTGGGCGCCCCGGTGTTTGACGCCGGTCGCCGCGCTTTTCCTTTGTTTGCCAAAGCCAATGGCATCAGCAACGTGGCCTGGACCGCGATGGATCCGCCCCTGCGCGAAACCATGCTGGTGCGTGGCGACGTTGATGCGATCACCGGCTTTACTTTCACCTCGCTGCTGAACCTCGAAGCGCGCGGCGTGAAAGCCGAAGATGTCGTGGTGCTGCCTTACCCAGACAACGGCGTCAAGCTGTATGGCAATGCCATCATCGCTTCGCCCAAAATGATCAAAGAGAACCCGGCTGCTGTCAAAGCCTTTTTGGTGGCTTTCTCCAAAGGCATGAAAGACGTGATCGGTAACCCGGCCGCTGCCATTGCGGATGTGAAGGCCCGTGACGGCATCGTGAATGTCGAACTCGAAACCCGCCGCCTGAAATTGGCGATTGACACCGTCATCAACAGCCCCAATGCCCGCGCCGAAGGATTTGGCCAGATCAACGGGCCCCGCCTGTCACTCATGGCATC
>JANOWY010000438.1:0-6521 GCA_031418135.1 Rhodoferax sp.
GCCGCAATGCGCTCTTCCATCGGCGGGTGGGTGCTGAAGAGTTTGCCAATACCACCAGCAATGCCAAAGGCCGCCACGCTCTTGGGCAACTCGCCCGGGTTCATGCCGCCCAGACGGGCCAAGGCGTTGATCATGGGCTGCTTGCGGCCCATCAGCTGGGCTGAGCCTGCGTCGGCGCGGAACTCTCGGTGTCGCGAGAACCAGGCGACCACCATGGCTGCTGCAAAACCCAAAATGATGTCCAGCACGATGGTGCTGATCATGTAGCCAATGCCGGGGCCGCTGTTGTCGTTGCCACGGCGCAAAAAGCTGTCGATCGCGTAACTGATGACGCGTGAGAGGAAAACCACGAAGGTGTTCATCACGCCCTGAATCAGCGTCATCGTCACCATGTCGCCGTTGGCGACGTGGGCGATTTCATGGCCAATCACGGCTTCGATTTCTTCATGGGTCATACCTTGCAGCAGGCCCGTGGAGACGGCCACCAGGGCCGAGTTCTTGAAGGCACCGGTGGCAAAGGCATTGGGTTCGCCTTCAAAAATGCCGACTTCCGGCATGCCGATTTGCGCTTTTTCAGCAAACTTGCGAACAGTTTCAACGATCCAGGCTTCGTCTGCGTTGGCAGGCTGGTTGATGATGCGCACGCCAGAGGTCCACTTGGCCATGGGTTTGCTGATCAGCAGCGAGATGATGGCCCCGCCAAAACCCATCACCAGGGCATAACCCAGCAAGGCGGTGAGATTGAGGCCACTGCCTGTGAGGTAACGGTTCACGCCGAACAGGCTGGCGACGATGCCCAGCACAGTGACGACCAACACGTTAGTCAAAACAAACAACAAGATGCGTTTCATGGGTTCCTTGTGAAGCCCCCGAATTCGGTGGCCGATGGCGCGAATGTTAGGGGCAATTGGCTGGAATTCAAGGGTTCACCCTGCAAAGTGGCGGGGTTTTGGTGCCCTTGCTGTAAGTTCCGGGGCCCGGCCTCGACCATTGCATGGACAGTCACTGAAAACCTGCGCGGCAGGCCTTCAAGCCGTTTCTTCATCCATCGAAACCACAGGAACCCCATGAAAAACTTGCGTCTTTCCACCGTGGCCGCAGCCGCCACGCTTTTAACCTGCAGTGCATTTGCGCAGTCAACGGCGACAGCCGCCCCTGTTGACCCCAACGCGTTCATCAACCAGTTTGAAGCAACGTTTGGCAAATTTGAAGGCTACCGGCGATCGGGTGCCAAGGGCATCTGCGCCACCGGTGAGTTCGTGGGCACGGCTGATGCCCGAGCGCTGTCAACGGCGTCCGCCTTCAGTGGTAAGCCGGTGCCGGTGGTTGTGCGCTTTTCGGTGGGTGGTGCCAACCCGAAGGCACCCGACAACGCCAAGTCCCAACGCAACATGGCCTTGCAGTTCAATTTGCCCAACAACGAGCAATGGCAGATGGGCAATATTTCGGCCCCGGTTTTTGGCGCGTCAACGCCCCAGCAGTTTCTGGCGCTGCTGGCCTCGCGTCAGCCTGACCCGGCAACCAAACAGCCCGACGCCGCGAAGGTCAAGGCTTTCAATGATGCCAATCCCGAGGTGCTGCTCCAGGGCAAACACTTTGCGTCGCAGCCGGTGCCGGCCAGCTTTGGCAGCGTCAACTATTGGGGCACACACGCCTATGGCTTCGTTAACGCCAGCGGTGCCAAGCAGTTCGGGAAATGGATTTTTGAACCCGTGGGCGGCCTGCAGGGCCTCAGCGACGACGAAGCCAAAGGCAAGGGCCCCAGTTTCCTGTTCGACGACTTGCGCCAACGGGTGCAAGAGGGCAAGGTGACGTTCAACTTCAATCTGGAGCTGGCCCAACCCGGCGACAAACTTGACAGCGCGACGGTGCCCCTGCCCGAGGGCCGCAAAAAGGTCACGTTAGGCACGTTGAAAGTGACATCGGTTTCGCCAGACGCAGGCGGGCCTTGCCTGACCATCACCTACAACCCCATGATCATGCCCAAGGGTGTTGAACCCTCGGCTGACCCGATGCTGGCTGCGCGCGCCGTGCCCTATGCCATATCGTTGGGCCGCCGCCTGACTGAAGGCGCCAAGCAGCAGTAAGCCGCATACAGGCTACCCGGCCGGTTTATCGGTGGGGCCTGAACACCGACGCATCGTCGTAAAAACCGGGCGACTCATTGGCAGGCCACCAGCCTGGCACCCCCAGCACAGGCAGGTGGGCAAACGGTTTGGTGGCCAGTTTTTCAGCGCTGATGTCGTCGGCTACAAAAGTATCCCAATCCGTCAACGCGCAGGAGGCAGGCGACACCCGGTAAACATGGGCCGTGATGCCTTTGCGGGGTGCCGCCAGTTTCTCCAGCAAGGCGTGGCCAAACAGCACCAGGGTGGCCTCTCGCCACAAGGCCCGCTCGGTGACAAACAAGGTGTGCCAATCCTTCGCCACCAGGGCGTTCCACAAGACATCGGGTGCCTGCAAAAACGCGGCGTTTTCATCAAACACTGTCAGCGCATCACGCACCGCACCACGCGTGGCCTGCACGCCATGGCGGGCAATTTGGGCCGCCTGCAGTTCATTCAGCCGCCGCTTGGTCTGCGGGAAACGCAGCCACACCAGGGCGTTGAACAAGTCATGCAGGTTGTCCCGCGTGGGCACCTGCCCGGTGCGGTGAATGAAGGCTTCATAGGCCTCACCTTCTGGCAGGGCAGATTGCGGCACAAATTCAGGCCATCGTGCTTTTGCATCGGTTCGGGAGCCTTGCACCAAACTGTTCAATACTTTTGGGCCAATTGTTAATGATTCAAATGCATTGTTTGATATGTTATTAATAGCATTTATGCCTGACAATTGGTCAATTTCAACAGCCCAAGGTGCCAGCCAGGGGGCGGTAGGTGGTGGTTTTATCAGCATGGCAAGGGCCTTGTGGTCCACATCGATGGTGCCTTGCAGGTCATTCGGTATTTGCAGGTTCTTGCCGTAGGCGCAGGCCCGGCCCAGCGCCCGTGGGCCTGGGCCGCTTCAACGTGCGCCATGCCATGCGCCGTCATCCGACCTTGTGGATCTTGATCCAAACTCGTCTTCGGTGTCGTGATGCCGCGACAGCCAGTGATAAAAGCTGTCGGTATCGACAAATTCATGGGTTTTGGCGGGGCAACCGTTACGGGAGCCATCGGATTGCTCTTCCCCTTTTGAACCGGAACTCAGGGTTATGGTTGAGAGCCGACATGCGCCGCCACCAGCCGCCACGGCAACACGTCGCCAGACCGCAAGGGCTTGAGTTCGGCGTCGCCAAAGGGGAAGGATTCAGGCGGTGTCCAGTTGGCCTTTTCCAGGGTGATGGTGCCCTTGTTGCGCGGCAGGCCGTAAAAATCAGCGCCATTGAAACTGGCGAAGGCTTCGAGTTGGTCCAGCGCATTCGCGTTGTCAAATGCTTCGGCGTACATCTCGATGGCGGCATGAGCGGTGTAACAACCGGCGCAGCCACTGGCGTGTTCCTTCAAATGGGCCGGGTGCGGAGCGCTGTCGGTGCCCAAAAAGAATTTGGACGATCTCCCGGTGGCCGCCGCTACCAGCGCCAGGCGATGGGTTTCACGCTTAAGCACAGGCAAACAGTAGTAGTGTGGTCGCACACCGCCGATGAAAATCGCGTTGCGGTTGTAAAGCAAGTGGTGGGCAGTAATCGTGGCCGCCGTGTAGTCACCCGCCGATGCCACATACTGCGCCGCCTCACGCGTGGTGATGTGTTCAAAAACGATTTTCAGCTCGGGGAAGTCTTTGCGCAGCGGTATGAGCTGGGTGTCAATGAACACGGATTCTCGGTCAAACAAGTCAATGTCGGGCGATGTCACTTCACCATGCACCAGCAGCAGCAGGCCTTCACGCTGCATGGCCTCCAGGGTTTTGTAGACCTCGCGCAGATCGGTCACACCGGCATCGCTGTTGGTAGTAGCACCGGCCGGGTACAGCTTGCACGCCACTACCCCCGCGTCTTTGGCACGTTTGATTTCATCGGGCGGCAAGTTGTCGGTCAGGTAAAGCGTCATCAGGGGCTCAAAGGCCAGCCCGGCTGGCACGGCTGCACGAATGCGCTGGGCATACGCTTGCGCCAGCGCCGCCGTCGTCACTGGTGGCTTGAGGTTCGGCATGATGATGGCCCGGGCAAATTGCCGCGCCGTATGCGGCACTACGGTGGCCAGCACGTCGCCGTCGCGCACATGCAAATGCCAATCGTCGGGGCGGGTCAGGGTGATGGTTGTCACAGGTTTGATGGGGTCAAGTGGGTTCATCCGCCGATTGTCCCAAAAGATGATCCCACAGTGCCTGCACATGGCGCTGATGCGCTGCGCCCCGCACCGATTCGCGGGTGCCCGGCGTTTGGCGGTAGGCCCGGATGTCCATCGTGATGTCCAGCCCGGCCATGCCTTTGGGCACTGCGCTCACCAGGCGTTTGGCGCGCAACTCCTTGCGCACCGCGCTGTGCGGCAAAAACGCAATGCCGTGCCCTTCCAGCGCCATCGCCTTCAGGCCTTCGGCCATGTCGGTTTCATAGACCCGGTCGAAATGGATGGGCACCGCCGATTGTTTGAGGATCAGATCCACCAACTGGCCCATGTACGCACCCGGCGCATAACCCAAATACGGCAACAGATGGCCCGGCTGCCCTGGCAGCGCAAACAATGGCCCGCCGTGGTCATCGGCCTTCACATAGGGGGCTACCACCTCCTGGCCCAGGCTGACCATTTGGTAACGGTCCGCATCCAGCTGAATCGGCTGGGAGGCGTGGTGATAGGCAATCAGCACATCGCAGCTGCCTTCCACCATGCGCAGCACGGCATCATGCACATTCAGGGCGATCAGGCTGCTCTTGAAGCTGCCAAAGGTCTCGCGCAGGCTGGACACCCAGGCCGGAAAAAACGTAAACGCCAGGGTGTGCGGCACGGCGAACTCGATCACGTCGTGCCCGGCCGAAGAATGCCCCCGCAGCATGGCGCGGGTAGATTGCAGCGACTGCAGCATTTCCAGCGCCTGGTCATACAGCGTTTGCCCCGCTGGCGTAAGCCGGGTGGGGTAACTGCTGCGGTCCACCAGGTCGGTGCCGGCCCAGGCCTCCAGCGACTGGATGCGCCGCGAAAACGCCGGTTGCGTCACATGCCGCAATTGCGCCGAACGGCTGAAACTGCGGGTTTCAGCCAGGCTGACAAAATCTTCAAGCCATTTGGTTTCCATGGCGCACTTTAACGCGTGCCCGTATCATCAACCTTCCGTTTTTTTAAGCGACACACCATGAAGCCCAACATCATCTTCATTGTTTCTGACGATCTGGGTTATGCCGACTTGGGCTGTTACGGTGGTCGCCAAGCCGTGTTCGGCCCCGTCTCGCCCCACATCGACGCACTGGCTGCGGGCGGCATGCGGTTCACCGACGGGTATTCGAACGCGCCGGTCTGCTCGCCGACACGCTTTGCGCTGATGACCCTGCGCTACCAGTACCGTCTGCCCGGTGGCATGGAGGAGCCCATCAACAGCCGCAGCAAGGGCAGCACCACGCTGGGGCTGCCAACCCACGTGCCCACCCTGCCCTCGCTGCTGCATGAGGCGGGCTACACCACCGCACTTATCGGCAAATGGCATCTGGGCTACCCACCGAGTTTTGGCCCGCTGCGCTCTGGTTACGACGAGTTTTTCGGCATCATGGCTGGGGGTGTGGATTACTTTACCCACTGCTCCAGCAAGGGCGACCACGACCTGTTCATCGGCGAAGCATCGCACCGCGAGGTAGGCTACCTGACCGACGTGTTGTCGGACCGGGCGGTGGATTATGTGGGCCGTACCGCTGCCGGGGCCAAGGCCGGCAAGCCCTTCTTTTTGAGCCTGCACTACACAGCGCCGCACTGGCCCTGGGAGACGCGTGACGACGCCGATATTGCGCCCAGCCTGGCCAGCAACCTGTTCCACCTGGATGGCGGCAACATCCACAGCTACCGTCGCATGATCCACCACATGGACGAAGGCATTGGCAAGCTGGTGGCTGCGTTGCGCGAGCAGGGCCTGTTGGAGAACACGCTGATCGTCTTCACCAGCGACAACGGCGGCGAACGCTTTTCAGACAACTGGCCCTTGGTGGGCGGCAAAATGGATTTGACCGAAGGCGGCATCCGTGTGCCGTGGATCGCCCATTGGCCGGCCGCCATTCCCGCTGGCACCCAAAGCGCCCAGCACTGCATGACCATGGACTGGTCGGCCACCCTGCTGGAGCTGGGCGGTGGCTTGCCGCACGCTGATTTCCCCATTGATGGTGTTTCCATCGCCAAGGTGCTAAGCAACCCGCAACAGCCGTTTGAGCGCCCGCTGTTCTGGCGCATGAAGCACCGCGGCCAGCGGGCCATGCGCCTGGGCGACTGGAAATACCTTCAGGTCGATGGGAATGAATACCTCTTCAACATCACCGCCGACGCGCGTGAACGCGCCAACCTGGCCCACCGCGAACCCGACCGCCTGCAGGCCATGCGCGAGGCCTGGCTGGCCTGGGAGGCCAC
>JANOWY010000439.1:0-2200 GCA_031418135.1 Rhodoferax sp.
TTGCTGGTTGACCGCCAGGCGCAGGCCGCGCCCAATCTGCTGTAGCTTGGTGATTTTGGAATTGCTGGGGGCCAGCTTGCACAACGTGAAGATGTTGGGGTTGTCCCAGCCTTCCTGCAGCGCCCACATCGAGAAGATAAAACGCAAATCGGTTTCAAAAGACAGCAGTTTTTCTTTCTCTTGCAGAATGAGTTTGATGGCTTCCTCTTCGCCTTTTTCACTGTGCGAGCGGGCAAAGTAACCCTTGTGTACGCGGCCAATGTCTGCCGCGCTGCGCTCAAGGTAGGCCCGGTAGCCCGCATCCAAATCGGGCTTTGCCAGCGTTTGGGCCAGGATGGCGCGGTAATGCCGCTCAAACGCAGTTCGTATCACGGCGGGCTTGTTGCCTTCCGGCAAATATTTGGCCACCGCATCAATGAAGAACAAACTCAAGGCCTTGATGCCGCGTTTAAACAGCGCTTCTTCACGCTCAAAGTGGTTGGCAATGCTCCGCTCAATGATCAGCGCCTGAATTTGCTCTGCCAACATGCCGTAAGACGTGGGTTCGCCCAGCGGCAGCGCAAAACCGTTGGTGAATAGCACCTCTTTGCCGGTCACGCTCTCCACCACATGCCCGTCCAAAAAGGCAATCTCGGTTTTGTCACCCAGGTTGTCTTTGGCTTTCAATTCCGCGCTGGCGTTCTTGCCGGCAATGGTTTGAAAACTCACGTGAGCGGTACGTTCCTTGGCGCTTCCGCTCACGGTGGTGAAGCACAGCACCTGGGCCATATCTGCCCCTGCACCCACGGTGTCTACCGTGATGCCTTTGACCAGGCGCTGGCGAAAGGCCTCCAGACTGTCCAGCGTGTAAATCAGGTTTTTGTACTTCTGGCTGTCGTTGTCGCCTTTGAAGGTGGCCCCAAACCGTATCGTCAATAGCGGGTTGAATTTGGCCAGGTACTCCAGCGTTTGTTTGCCTTCAAAGCGGTGGGGTTCGTCAATCACCAGCACGGGGCGAATCACGGCCAGGGCCTCCATAAAACTTTTGGCACGGCCAAACAGGTTGGCTTCTACCCCGCGCTGGTTGATGACTTTGCTGTCACCCGCAAATGACTGGTAGGTGGCTACCAGCACGGAAATGCCTGCATTGGCCGCGTGGATGAAGCCCTGCACTGTGCGGGCCGAATAGTTGTAAACGTTGATTTTCTGGCCGTATTGTTTGCCGAAATATTCTGTAGTGGTTTGCAGGCTTTTCAGCGTGCCCTGGCGAATCGCGTTGCTGGGCACCAGCACAATAAACTTGGAAAGTTTTTTGTCCTGGTGCAGCCGGTGAATCGTTTCGATGAAGGTGAAGGTTTTGCCGGTGCCGGTTTCCATCAGCACATCCAGCGACAAGGCGGGCGCGTGGGTGGTGGCCACCTGCACGTCACCCGCATGGACATGGTTGCGCTCCCGTATGGCAGTAATGTTGTCGCGCAAGGTGGCTGCCGCCTCGGCAGGCACTAAGGTGGGGTTGCTGTGTACGTTGATGGGTGGAATAAACCGCACATCGGCAAACACGTCGGCAATCGCCTGCACGGCCAGGGTCTGGTGCTCCAGCCGGGCATATTGAAATTGGGCGGTCATCGCGCTCAGCCCCGCAAGCGCAGTTTGTCTTCCGAATACCCAAGCGATTCGGCCACGGTTTTGATGCCCAGCATG
This sequence comes from Rhodoferax sp., assembly GCA_031418135.1. GTDB lineage: Bacteria > Pseudomonadota > Gammaproteobacteria > Burkholderiales > Burkholderiaceae_C > JANYCG01. The sequence goes on from JANOWY010000439.1 coordinate 1,681, forward strand.
AAGTTGTCGTCGGCAATCCAGGGCGCGTACACCGTGAGGTACGTGGCGGGTGTGCCCTGGGTTTGCAGTGCGCGCAGGGTGTCGGTTAGTTCGTCCAGCGGCAAGGCCTGCACCACCAGCGCCACGTCGCCCGCCAGGTACAGGTGCTGGTCTTTGATGGTGCGCAAAGGCGTGGTCAGCGGCAAACCCTCGGCCAGCAGCAGGTTGTACAAAATGCGTGGCAACTGCGACGGTTGTGGTGTGGCAATGGCGGTTTGCAGGGCCACCAAATCGGCTTGGGTGGCTTGCTGCAAGGGTTTTTGCAAGATTAGCGCCTCGGGGTCGTCTACCAGTTCAAAGATGCGGAAGCCGGTGTCGACGGTGATTTGGTCAGTCGGCAGCAAGCCACCAGCGGCTTTAGCCTTCTCCGCTTGTTCAGCTTCAATTTTTGCGCCTGCACGGCGCAGGCGTTCGGCGGTGATCTCGAAAATGGTGGCTTCGGACTTGCTCAGGGTATGGGTAACGAAGCGGTGGGCTTCTT
>JANOWY010000440.1:0-4973 GCA_031418135.1 Rhodoferax sp.
GTGGGCGCGATGCCGACGCGGCTGGGGCTGAACACGGCCAGCGGTTTGAGGCGCCCGGCCTTGATGTGCGGCAGGGAAGAGAACAAAGGGTCGATGAGCAAATCGACCCGGCCGGAAAACACATCGTGGTAAGCGCCCGCCGCACCGCGGTAAGGGATGTGCACCATGTAGATGCCCGCATTGGTCTTGAGCAACTCGCCGCCCAAGTGCATCGAGCTGCCGCTGCCGGGCGAGGCGTAGCTGATCTTGCCAGGCTGCTTTTTCGCCAGGTCAATCAACTCTTTCAAGTTGTTCACGGGCAGGCTGGGGGCCGCTGAAATCACGACGGGCGAGGTGGCCAGCATCGTCACGCCCGCCAGGTCTTTCAGGGTGTCAAACGGCAGGTTGTCGCGCAAGCTCGGGTTGATGACGTGGGAGGTGACGACCATGCCGATGGTGTAGCCGTCTGCCGGCGCTTTGGCGACAAAGTCGGTGCCCAGCACGGTGCCTGCGCCGGCTTTGTAGACCACCAACACGGGCTGCTTCCATTTGTCGCTGAGGTTCTTCTCCAAAAGGCGCGCCAGAATGTCGATGGCGCCGCCCGGCGCGTTGGGCACAACGATGGTGACGGGCCGAGACGGGAAGGGCGCGGTTTGCGCGAATGCCACGGTGCCCACGGCGAGGCAGCCAACGCTGACCATCACGCGCAGGGCGCGGTAAAATACGTTTATTATAGAATATATCATAAATTTTATATAATTACTAATCAAATATACTATAAATAAAGAAGCTGTTTAAGCACATTATTCGTGACTTATGGTGCTAATTTCACATGTAAATTATTCAAATTTAACATTATTTTCACGAACTGTCGTCACAAAGCCGTCGTACTGCCGTTTGAAGAAGGCGGTGAAGGCGGCGGGTGTCATGCCGTAACTTGAAAAACCCTGGTTCACCAATTGGTCGCGCACATCCGGGCGGGCCAGCGCGTTGCGCAACTCCAGGCTGAGTTTGTCCACCACATCAGCAGGCATGCCGGCCGGGCCGAAGAAGCCCGCCCACGGCGTGATGGTGAGTTTGCCGATGCCCAGCTCGGCGGCGGTGGGCACCTCGGGCAACAGCGGGCTGCGTTGCGGCAGCAGCGTGACCAGCGATTTGATTTTGCCGTCTTTCACAAAACCGGGTGTCAAGGTGCCGGTGGAAAACATCATGTGGATCTGGCCACCAATCAGGTCTTGCATGGCTTGCACGTCACCCCGGTAACGCGCGTTGACGGCCTTGGTGTTGCGCGAGCCCAGCAGTTGCAGCATGGCCAGCTCGGCCGCACTGTTGCTGGAGCCCGAGTTGTATTTGCCAGGGTTGGCTGCCACGTGGTCAAGAAACTCTTTCAAGCTGCCCGAAGGCAAGGTGGGGTTGACGGCCAAAAACATCGAAAACTCACCGGCGGAACTCAGTGGCGTGAACACCTTGAACGGGTCGTAAGGCGGCGGGTTGCGGGTGGCCGGCACTGCAACGGTGGCGGTGTTGGTGCCCATCATGAGGGTGTAACCATCGGGCGCTGATTTGATCAGTTCGTTGGCGGCAATGATGCCGTCTGCCCCGGGTTTGTTTTCAATGACCACCGTTTGTTTGAGTTGCGCTTCCAGGCCTTTGCCCACGATGCGGGCCATCACATCGGCTGCGCCGCCAGCTGCGAAAGGCACGATCATTCGCACGGGTTTTGAAGGAAAGGCTTGGGCAAATGCGCCGGGCACCGCCAGCAAGGCAAACGCACTGGCCACGGCCAGAGCGCTTAAGCGGCGTGCGAGGGGGTGGGTGGTGAATTGAAGCTTCATGGGGTCTCCTGGGGCAGTCAGTGGGGTGGTTTTTGGGTTGGGGTGTTTTGCAGCATCATGGCGGCACCTTTTTCGGCGATCATCAAGGTGGGTGTGGCGGTGTTCCCTGATATCAGGGTTGGCATCACCGACGCGTCAATCACCCGCAGGTTTTGCACGCCTATCACCGCCAGTTGGGCATCCACCACGGCCCATGGATCGCCGGGCAAACCCATTTTGGCGGTACCTACCGGGTGGAAGATGCTCACGCCCGACTGGCGGGCCACGGCCAGCAGGCCTGCTTCGTCGGCATCGTCAACGCCCTTTCCGGCCCCCATCTCCTGCGGCAAATAAACGGCCATCGCGGCTTGCCGCATGATCCGGCGCGTCAGCCGGATGCTGTTGACAGCGACCTGTTCGTCGCGTTGTGTCGTCAGGTAATTGACGCGGATCAGGGGGGCACAGGTGGCTTGCGGGCCCGACAAACGCACGTCGCCCCGGCTGCTGGGCCGCAGGTCGTAGGAAATCAGCGTTAGCCCCGGGAACCGGTCGAACTCGGCCTGAAATCCATCGCGAGAAAATGCCAGCACGTTGTAACCGACATTGGCGTGAGTCACCTCGGGGCTGGATTTGGCAAACAGGCCCAACTGACAAGGTGCCATGGTCAGTGGCCCTCGGCCTAGAAGCGCGAATTGTGCCGCCATGCCGGCTTTGGACAAAAGTGAATGCATGTGGCGGTTGAGCGTGTCGGCACCCCGGATCTGGTAACGCATGCCAATTTGCAAATGGTCTTGCAGATTGGCGCCAACGCCCGGCCTGTCAGCCACCACCGGAATGCCGTGAAATGCCAATTGCGCAGCCGGACCAATGCCGGAACGCATCAGAATTTGGGGTGTACCCAAAGCACCCGCCGTCAATACCACTTCCCGGTGGGCACGGGCGCTGATGTGGGTGCCCCCGTGTTGCCAGACCACGCCCACCGCGCGCGTGCCTTGCATCATCACCTGGTCAACCAAAGAACCGGTCTGCACGGTCAGATTTTTCCGTTTCAAAATGGGCTTCAAAAACGCGTCTGCCGCACTCCAGCGGCGACCGTTTTTTTGGTTGACGTGAATCGGTCCGACCCCCAGGTTGTCACCGGTGTTGAAATCCTGTAGGGGGGGAATGCCTGCCTGCACCGCGCTGGCCGCAACGGCATCCAGCACGGGCCAACGCACACGGGGTGCATCAACACGCCATTCGCCGCCCGTGCCATGCCAGGCCTGATTGTTTTCAGTGGCTGAAAAATAGTCTTCGTGTTGTTTGAAAAAAGGCAGCACGTCTTGCCAACCCCAACCGCTTAGGCCGCTGTTCCGCCAGGCATCGTAGTCTGCCACGTGCCCGCGAATCGCCACCATGCCATTGATGGCGGTGGAGCCACCCAGCACCTTGCCGCGTGGATGTTTTAGCACCCGGCCATTCAGGCCGGGCTCAGGCTCACCGCTGAAACACCAGTCAGATGCCGGGTTGCCAATGGTGTAGCGGTAACCCACCGGAATCCTGAACCACACGGAATCACTGGCACCACCGGCTTCGAGCAGCAACACCCGGTGCGCCGGGTTGTCCGACAGCCGGTTGGCCAGCAAGCAGCCTGCAGCACCTCCACCGGCGATGATGTAGTCAAACTCCACAGTCAGGCTAGCCGATGCGTCACAGGCCGATACGTCACCAGCGGATGGATCATATTTGCAGGTGGAATCGGCGTTCTACTGCTTGGCAATACCGGCGCGTTTGACTAAGCCACCCCAAGCGTCATAAGCCTGCCGGGTGACGGCAGCCAGTTCTTGTGGTGTTGAGCTTTCGGCGGTGTAGGCGCCCAGGGCATAGTTCTCCTTGACAGAAGTCTGGCCAATCGCAGTGACCAGCGCCGCATTGAGCTTGCGCACGACGTCGGGGCTCATGCCCGCAGGCCCGTACCAGCCCAGAAAGCTGACGATGTCAATGTCCTTGACCCCTTGTTCGGCAAACGTCGGTACATCGGGCAAAAACGGCCAGCGCGCGGGCGCGGCCACGGCAAACAGTTTGACCTTGCCGGATTTGGCGTTGTTGATGGCGGAGGGTGCCGCGTCAAACGCCATTTGAATCCGGTTCTCCTGCAAATCAGCGGTCAAATCGGCGCTGCCACGGTAAGGCACATGGGTTAGCTCCAGCCCCGTGTTTTTGGCGAACACGTCGCCAAAAATATGGGCCGAGGTGCCGATACCAAACGAGCCGTAACTCAGCTTGCCCTGGTTGGCTTTGCCGTAGGCGATGAGTTCCTTCATGTCTTTCACGCCCAAGGCGTTGTTCACCACCAGCGCCAAGGGGCCGCGCGCACCCATGGTGATGGGTGTGAAGTCCTTGAACGGGTCAAACGTGGCGGCCGTCAATGTGTGGGGTATTTGCGCCATGGTGCTGGAGGCACTGTAAAAAATGGTGTGGCCGTCAGGCGATGATTTGATCACCTCTTGCGCGGCAATCAGGGTGCCTGCGCCGGGGCGGTTGTCGATCACCACTGGCACACCCAAAATTTCAGAAAGTCTGGGTGTTACGGCCCGCGCCTGCGCATCGACACCAATGCCGGCCGGGAAGGCAATCACCACCCGGATCGGTTTGCCTTTGATCGGAAACTCCTGCGCGGTAGCGGCACCGCCGACCAGCAAGGCCGCAGCAACCGCTGCGGTCAACCAATTTTTAACGAACATGACTGTCTCCCTCTTTTGAAATGGATTTGAAACGGAACTCGGGTTCGATTCACTTCACCAACACAGCCCCCCGCGCAGTGTTGCTGACATTGCGCCGGTAAATCTGCAGCCAGCCGCTGTCAAATGCCGGTTTGGGGGGCGTCCAGGCGGCTTGCCTGCGCTGCAGCTCGTCATCTGGAATGTCCAGGCTGCACAAACGCTGGTCCAAATCGACTGTGATGCGGTCGCCATCAACCACCAGGGCCAGTGGCCCGCCGACGGCGGCTTCTGGCGATATTTCGGCAACCACCAAACCCTTGCACACCAGCCCCGACAAATGCCCATCGGTGAGCAAGGCCACACTGTCACCGAGTTTGGCGCCATCCAGGGCAAACACGACGCGCGACGCGCCACCCCCCATGGCGGGGCCACCTTTGGCACCGGCACCCCGCATCACCACGACATGCCCCGGCTGGAT
>JANOWY010000441.1:0-13908 GCA_031418135.1 Rhodoferax sp.
AGAGCGAAGTCACACCGCTATTGGTCGTGCTCAGTCCCGTTGACAACGAAGTGACGCCGCTGGTCGCTGTGCTCAGACCTACAGAGGTTGAGGTCGAGAGCGAAGTCACACCGCTGTTGGTCGTGCTCAGGCCTGTGGAGAGTGACGTGACACCACTGGTTGCTGTGCTCAGGCCGGTGGAGAGTGACGTAACACCGCTGGTCGCTGTGCTCAGACCCACCGAAGTAGAAGTCGAGAGCGAGGTCACACCGCTGTTAGTCGTGCTCAGTCCCGTTGACAACGAAGTGACGCCGCTGGTCGCAGTGCTCAGACCTACAGAGGTTGAGGTCGAGAGTGAAGTGACACCGCTGTTGGTCGTGCTCAACCCCGTGGAGAGCGAAGTGACGCCACTGGTTGCCGTACTCAAACCCGTGGAAAGCGAAGTGACCCTGCTGTTGGTGGTGCTCAGGCCAGTAGACAGGGAGGTCACGCCACTGTTGGTGGTACTCAGCGCCGTCGAAAGCGAAGGAATGTAAAAACTACGTGCGTTATTGACGTAATTGACGCAGGTGACGTCTGCGAGGTACATCGTCCCGCCATTGCCTGCAGTACACGCAGCTTCCGGCAATGTCTGCCCATAAACTGAGCCAATCGGGCTGAGGCCGCCGATTGCCATCAATGCGCCCGCCACCGCCGCACCCAGCCCTGCCCCCGAAGTAACCGCCGAACCGGTGCGCTTACCCCTCGGACTCGCAATTTCCGAAATTGCAATCCACGTGCCGGTCAGCTCGCTGTAGATTGTTCGGTAAATTTTGTTCATCTAAGACTTGGGCATTGAGAGAATTAAAAGCAAAACGCTTTAAAAACAGCGAAACAAAAATCAGCCGCTCTCTCGATCGAACCTGCTGCAACGGGGGCTGTCAGGACAACGAGACAACGGCACCGAAAAAACGCCTATGTATACACAATAGCATTTTCCCAATAAACCAAGGAATTAAGTTAACAAATCATTGCAACTTGTTAATTTTGTTGGTATTTTGACAAATATGTCACACTCACCATCAGTAGAACTACCAAACTCGTCGCGCCAGTATCCGTGGGCGCAAAACCAGACACCACCGAAGCTGCAATTGCTGTTTGTTTGACACTTACTCACAGGGGATTGCCAGGCACCTCTCTACCGAGGCCAAAGAACCCACAACTGAAGCGGCTGTTTCAGGCGACCCGCCAGTTCGCCAGCGTCGGGCCCGGTCCCAACAAAATAGTCGGCCCGCACCGCGCCAAGGATGGCGCTGCCCGTATCTTGCGCTTGCACCAGGCGGCTCAGCGACACCTGCTCACCTTGCGACGCCAACCAAACTGGGGTGCCGTAAGGAATGCTTTGTGGATCGACGGCGATGGACCGGCCGGCTGTTAACGACACCCCTTGCGCGCCGCGCGGTCCATCAGAAGTATCTGAACCATCTCCGGGCTCTACTTTGAAAAACACCACCCGTGGGTTGCTCCACAAAAACTCAGCAATACGGCTCGGATTCGCCTGTGTCCAGGCGCGAATGCCTGGCCAACTGCCATCCTTGATTTCACCGCGATCCAGCAGCCACCGCCCCACACTCTTGTAAGGCTGGCCATTGGTTCCGGCGAACGCAACGCGCAAGACAGAAGAACTTCCATTTTTTTCCGTCACACGCACTCTTCCGGAGCCCTGAATTTGCAGCACCAATGCGTCAACCGGGTCAGCCAGCCAGACGATTTCCCGCCCTTTCAAGGCCACCTGCGCCTGCGGCAAGGTGTCGATTTCCTGGCGCGTAAACCACAGAGCCCGACCCAAGCCTGCAGGTGGGCGGTAAACAGGCACACTGAACTCGGCAGTGGGGGTCAGAGAGCCCTCCAGCAGTGGCTCAAAATACCCGGTCAACAGGCCCTGCGCGTCTCCGTTCAAGGCTTCGACACGATAGGGCTGAAGCCGCACCATCATCCAGCCCAGTTGCTCACCTTGGCTGGCCAGGCTCATGCGCCGCAGTTCACTACATACGGGCACAAAGGCTGGGTTGGGTTTTTCGCAACTGCGAATCCAGGCATGCCAGGCTTCGTGCAATGCATCGTCGTTCAAGCCAGGCAATGCGCCCCACTGCACCGGCACCCAACGGCTTTTTGCACGGCTCAGGGTAGGCGGGGCCATCAGTGCTTTCGGCTCTACAGGACTGGCATCAACGGGCGGCGACCCGGCCTGCTGGCTTTGGGCATATACCGAAACGGGCAAGCACGCAAGCACGCCCAACAGCGCAAAACCAGCTAGCTTACTTACAATCGGCGCATTGCAACCGAGGTCTTGACGCCTGCATTTCAGGCCGCTCAGCCATCGCCGCCAACCAGAAGGAAGCCCCCACGTGGAACTACTTTTACTCGAAGCTTTGGGCGCGCTGGTGGTGTTGATTGGCATCGTCTGGTGGACTATGTTCTCCGGAAGGCGCTCCGGCGACCGAAAAACTGAATTGGATCGAAATACCGAGAAATAAATGCTAAAATGTTGATGTTTTATTTGCACAATTAGCTATTTATTTTGTAGTAAATTTGCCAATTCAACGGCCGATTTTATTTCCATTTTATCAAATACACGCGATCTGTGAACCTCCACGGTGCGCACGCTGATCGCCAACTGATCGGCGATCAGCTTGTTTGGCAAGCCCTGAACCACACGCAGCATCACGTCTTTTTCCCGCTCGGTCAACTCCGCCAGGCGGGCTTGCACACTCTCCAGCACGCCGCGCTGAGCCAGTGTCTGCGCAGACTGAGCCAACGCCTGGCCAACGCGGTCAACCAGCAAGTTGTCCGAAAAAGGTTTTTCACAGAAATCAAATGCGCCACGCTTGACTGATGCCACCGCAGTGGGTACGTCGGCGTGTCCTGTCAAGAAAATGACCGGCATTGCCAAATGCAGCTCACGCGCCACCAACCGTTCAAACAACGCAAGCCCGCTAATGCCCGGCATCCGCACGTCCAGCAGCAAGCAAGCCGGTTTGCGCAGCCGACCGTCTGCGCCCAAATGGGCCTCGAACGCCTCGGCACTGGCAAAACTTTGGCTTAAGTAGCTGCGCGACCGCAACAACCAGGCCAGGGCATCGCGAACGCTGGCATCGTCATCCACAATATAAACAAAGGCATCCAGGGCAGGTTGCATGGTCAGCGGTGCTTTGGCGTTGATTTGCCACAATGGTATGTCAAGCTGCGGGCGCGGCAAATGCCGCAGCGGTGCCACGATGGGCGTCCTCCTGTGCGGCGCTCAGCGGCAACGTGAAGCTGAACGCCATGCCCTGCGGCAGGTTCGCTTCGAGCGTCAGCGCACCACCGTGCTGCTCAACCACTGTACGGCACAAACTCAGCCCCAGCCCCATGCCTTCCGATTTGGTGGTGAAAAAAGGCGTGAAGAGTTTTTGCATCACCTCGTCCGTCATGCCGGCGCCGACATCGCGGATGGCAAACCGCACAAATCTACTCGATGCCATGGGACCGTGTTCAGCGTCTTCGTGGGCCACTGAGGCCGTCATCCACAAGGTGCGCTGCTGAATAGCCGGGTTGTCCATCGACTGCATGGCGTTGCGAGCCAGATTGAGGATCACTTGTTCGACCATGGTCCGGTCACACAGCACCCAAGGCAGTTCAACCGCAACATCCACCAGCACGCGCACGCCCAGCTTGCGCGCTTGCAGGCTAACCAATGGCAAAACGGCCTCAAACAAACTGCGCGGCTCCACAGGCTCACGCGTGCCCTCCCGACGGCGGACAAAGTCGTTCACACTTTTGATGACACGCCCGGCCCGTTCAGCCTGTTCGGCAATCCGTTCGAATGCAGTTTTCAGTTCCGTTTGGAGCACGGACGAACCGGTCGCGTGCTGCGCACGTATGCCAGGCCCACCTTCTGTGTCTGTCTGGTCAAGCAAATTGACAGAACCAGCGGCATAACTGGAAATCGCCGCCAGCGGCTGGTTCAGTTCATGGCCCAGCAGAGATGCCATTTCTCCCACCGTCGCCAAACGCGCCGTGGCCTGCAAACGCTCCTGGCTGGCCCGTGATTGCTCCTGCACCCGGCGCTGCTCGCTGATGTCCAGAAATGCGCTCATCCAGCCGGTCTGTTTCCCGTCGGCATCAATCAACGGGGCTTCAATGATCAGCACCGGAAATTGGGTGCCGTCTTTTCGCATGAAAACCGACTCAAAACCTTCGCGCGGCGGTACCCGGCCGGCCAGCCGGATCGCCTGGCGCTGCGCATACTCGTCAACCAAGGCAAGTGGCCAATACGGTGCCGTATTGCCCGCCTGTATCAGCTCTGCGGCGCTGAACCCCACCATGTCGCAAAAAGCCGGGTTGACGTAATGGGTCTTGCCATCCAGATCGCGTGCCCGCAGGCCAGTGACCAGTGAATCTTCCATTGCCTTCCTGAAGGCCAGCGCTTGCGCCAATTCCCTTTCCGTTTTGTGACGTCGTCGCATGTCTTTGTTCAGCAACCCCACAACCGAAACAAGGGCAACCGACATCACCAGCACCAGTGCAGTCATCAGGTTCGGGAACAAGTCCGGTGCACCCCGCCAGCTCGCCATCCGCAGCAGCAAGGTGTTGCCGGGCAAGTCCAAGACCTGTTGGGTGATAAAAATGCGGCTCGCCCGCGCGCCGCCGGCACGCACGGCCAGGCGAGTTCCATCCGCCTCGGTAAAGGAAACCTCGCGGTTGCTGGTCACGCTTTGCACGAGCATTTCATGCAGGATTTGCTCGAGCGAATAGGTAGCCACCAAATAACCGGTGATGCGTCCGGCTTCAAGCGCGGGCACACATAAATCCATCACCTCAGTGCCCAGCCCGTCTTCTATCGATACAAAGTAGCTTCTTGAATAAATCGGCCCGCCGCCCTTGCGTGCGCTGGCACAGGCCAATTCCAGCCCCGACAGTGAATTCTCACGGCCAAACCGCAAAAAGATCGGGCTGCGATACGGCGAATCCAAGGGGCTGATGATTTTCAAATCACGGTTCCGCCATTCCAGGCGTACCAGTTCGCGGCGATCCCGCAGGATCATGTCGGCGGCTGCCAGCCACTTCGGGTCGGTGCTGTCAGCTACTCCTGGCAAGGCCTGAAACGTCTGCAGATTGCGGTTCAGGGCGATGCGAATTTCGCTCACAGCCTCCAGGGCATCAGCCTCCAGCCGGTCCTGCAATTGGCTGGCTTCATAACGCGCAGCCAACCACACCACCATAACCAGCAACAGGCCCACCAACACGATCAGGGCTGCCCAAAGCCCCCTGCGACGCAACGGCATGGGCGGCGCACCACCCGTGACGCGGCTTACGGTTGGCGCGCCCGGTTTCACAATACCCGGTGATCCAACGCGGGCAGGCGTTTCATACAGTCTTTGCGGGATTGGACATCAAAATCACTGCAGATCACACCGGCACCTTGCGGCAACTCAGCCAGCGTTTCACCCCAGGGGCCCAACAGCAGTGAATGGCCCCATGTCTGGCGGCCGTTTTCGTGCAGGCCGCCCTGTGCCGGTGCGACCACAAAAGCCTGGTTTTCAATGGCCCGGGCCCGCAACAATACCCCCCAGTGGGCCTGCCCCGTGGTGAACGTAAAGGCGCTGGGCACTAGCAAAATATCTGCGCCAGCCGCCGCGTAACCTCGGTACAACTCGGGGAACCGCAAGTCGTAACACACACTCATGCCCACCCGCCAAAGGTGGCCATCTCGTGCAGAGATCTCAAACATCACCGGTTTGCTGCCCGCCTGCAGCACCCTGGCCTCGTCATAACGTTCTTTGCCATTGTCGAACCGGAACAGGTGAATCTTGTCGTATCGCGCAACACACGCACCTGCCGGTGAAAAAAGCAGTGAGGTGTTCATCACCCGGCTGCCCAAAGGCTCGCCCGGCCCCTGAGAAATCGGCAAGGTACCGCCCACAATCCACAAACCCAGCCGACGCGCCTGGTCTGCCAAAAACTGTTGAATGATGCCCTGGCCAAATGGCTCCTGAATCGCCAGTTTGTCGGTATCCCGATAACCCAGCAGGCAGAAGTACTCCGGCAAAACGGCTAGCTCGGCACCTGCTTGGGCGGCCTGCGCCAGCAGATGGGCTGCATTGTCCAGATTGGCTTGCAGGCTGGCGGCTGACACCATCTGGATCGCAGCAACTTTCATGGGGTTTTCTCCTGTGGGGTGGTGGCGGGTGCACCCGTTGCGCCAGTCTCTGCCCGGCGCTGGACGCGGGTGATCCGCGGGTCAATCCAGCTGCCATCGATGTGGAACTCCTGGGTGGCGGTTTCAATCAGCGGCCGACGCAAGATGAGCTGGGCCAGAAATGAGCCCAGACCCACCACCGGGTTGATGATGGTGGCCACCAGCGAGGCTGTACCAGCGTTGATTTCCGGCACCACTACCACCCGCAAATCCTGGGTCTCGCGCAACAGGTCGGCCTTGCCTTCCATCAACACAGCCGCATTCACGCCCCTCATCTGCAGGTTGTTGGTGAATGCCACGCCTTGGTCAATCTTGACATCACCGCGGACAAAATCAAATGAAAACCCGTCGCTGAAAACATCCCGAAAGTCAAGCGCCAGCCGACGCGGCAAGGACTGAAGGCTCAATACCCCCAGCAGTTTGGCCAGGCCTGGTTCGGCCTTGAGAAATTGCCCGCTTTCGATATTGACGGTAAACGCTCCTCCCATGCTGGGGAAATCCGGGGTGATGGGCGAGCCCATCCAGGCAACCTGGCCTTCGAGTTTGCCTTTGCCATCCCGAACCACGTCTTTCATGCCGAACCGGTTGAGCAACCCACCCGAATCCGCCACGTTCAGCTGAAAATTCAACACCGTTCTGCGCGGCGCAGTACCCAAGCGAGAGGTTTGCGCCGCCGTAGGGGTTTGGGCGTTTAACTGCGCCCAATTGCCGCTGGCGGTCAGCGTGGCTTCTGGCAACTGGATATTGAACTTGGAAAGCCGCCACTCGCGAACACCACCTTGAGCCGGACCGGAATTGCGGTTCAGCGCCTCAACCTCCAGCCGTCCCAGTTTTTTGCCGCGCAACTCCAAGTCTTCCACCACAATATCCAAAGCCGGAATGCTGGAAGGTTGCTCAGCCAGCAAACCTTCAATTTGTTGTTCGGAGGCAGGCGCCAGAATCAAACGGCTCAGCCGGGCGTAAACCCGACCCGGTAAGCCCACCCCCGGAACGCGGTATTCGACATAACCACCCAGTTCCTGGGCCTCCACATTGGCCCGCCATGTGGTGCCATCCCGGCTGGCGCCCAGCACCACATTGTGCAAAACCCGGCCCCCGACCGACAGTTCGGCCGCGCGAACTGCCAGCCGCGACGGCAGGTACGCCGCAGCCAGGTCAGCATCCGACAACGGGCCAGATCCGGCCACCCCCCGCGCAACGGCAGCAGAGGCCGCCACACCCGGAGCACTTGAAACCAAGGGCAAGGTTGATTGAGAAAACACGTCAGACCAAGCGTCTGCGTCAACGGCACCGAATTTAAGGTTGCCGGTTACGCCTTCAGCGGGTAGCGTTAAGGTTTCACCAGAAAGCAAACCGATGCCCACTGCGCCACGCAGAACCTTCGCCGTTTCTCCGGTGATATCACGCACATAAACAAGGGTGGAAAAACTACCAATTTGAACGTTCATTTGCTCCAGCAGCCGGGCCGGTTTTGCAGCGGATGCGGCTGGAACCAGGGGCGCTCCAGCATTTGGCCTGGCACCGACCGCCGCGCCATCAAGACCCCTGTTGCTGTCGCGCAATAACGCCGTTTGGTATCGGATGGGCAAGGTCGATTCAGCCGTCTTTCCCATGGGGTACGGAAGTTTCAGCGCCAATCCTGCGAGACTGCTGGTGACCGTGATCTCAGCAACCCCCTGGTAGATGCCCAAAGTCGCGGCGTAATCGGTTGTTCCCGTGGCAAATTCGGCCAGCCGTGGCAAGATGCCCAAGTCGGTGTTTTGTCGCATAGCTAAGGCACTCATTTGCCCTTTGGCTTGCAATACAACAGTTTGCCCCGGCAAGCCAATACTGGTATTTGATCCTGCCGATGCTGGCGCAGCCGGTGTGGCTGAAATTTGCGGCACTGAGCCCCCGGTCAGCACCGTGTCACCACCCAACAGTCGCGCACTGAGGCCCGCCAATGTAAATCCGTTTTCAGAGAAATTGACTGCCCCCCGCGCCTGACTCAACGTCGGCGTGGCGCGCGAAATCTTCACCTCATTGCCCGCCAGCGTGAGTCGCCCTTGAACGCTGGTTTTGGCCAGCGCTGCCAATGGCAAACTGAGTTTAAGGTTCAGGTCAGCCTGACCCGTTGCCGTGGTTTCTTTGAGAATATGCCCGGTGATGTCGCCCAGGGGCGACTGGCTGACGACCCCCAGCATGGATGTCAATGCACCTTGCGCCTCACCCGCGACTGTCACCGTCAGGCCTTGCAACAGGTTGGGGATGGAGGCCTGCACTTTGCTGATCACCAACGGCACCGGTCCAGCCCCAATGGCGGCTCCGGCGTTGCCGGGAACAGGCAGGCGGGCGCTCGCATTGCCCACCTGCAGACTGACCCGGTCCAACACCAGGTTTCCGGCGATCTGTGTCAGCTCAGGCCACGGCAAATCACCCGGGTTTAAAAATGAGTTGGGCACGTACGCATAAGTAGCATCGACAACCTCTGCCGATATTCGAAACTCGCCGTCGGCGGCCTCCTTAAAAGGCAAATTCCACAAATCGCCTTTGACGCGCATCTGGACGTTTTTGGCTTGCCCTTTGCGAACGGCCAATCGCAGGTACTCCCGCACCTCTTTGTGAATAACTTGCGGCATGTAACGGTACACCCGGGTGCCTTCGGCCCGGCTTAACTGCGCCTGCATGTCCAGCACACCGGGAAACCGCGCGTCTGCCAACGTTGCAGGTTTGGGCGCCTCCATGCCGGTTTTGCGCGTGGCGTTGGCATCGCGATGGGCCGCCTGTCGGAATGCCTGGATGACGGCAACACGATCCTGCGCGTCCTTGCCTTGCACCGGGCTGGTTCGCCACTTGAATTCGGACTGGCCCTGAAAATCCGCATTTTCGGCTTTGAGGTTCTGGCTTTGTACCGAGATTTGGTCCCCTGTGACTTGCCATTGCAGGTCAGCGGTGGCGAGCGTCAACGGCACCCGGGCTTGCTCCAGCAACCCCGGCAGTTCAATGAAGCCGTCGTTGATCGCCACATTGGCCTTGCCGCCCGACGGCCCCACCTCAAAACTGACGGTGGCACCGGAAATGGCTGGTATTTGTTGGCCAATCGATGCCAACGCCAATCCCTTGACACGCCCTTTGGCGACGATTTTTTGCGGCGTTTGCCAATCACCCTGCCACCGCACGTCCAGGGCCTCCACCAAGCCCTTGGGGGCCAGCCGCGCCAAGGTTCCACGTGGGCCTTCGCCCAAGGGCAAATGATCCGCGATCTGCGCCAGTGCGGCCAGATCGATCCGATCCGCCGTCAATTGCCCCTTGCCAACACCAGCGCCCGACCCGGCTGAGGTACCAGGCAGTGCTGCTACGCCGGCCAGCGCCGGGCTCGACAAACCAGACAAACCCTCTTGGCGCAATTTCAGATTGCCGCCTGGCCAGCGCCTGCCATCACGGGTTTCGAACTGGAGGCCCACCGTCTGGACTTCAAAACCGTCGGGCAGACGCTGCCCCGCAACCCGGCCTGCGAATCCACGCATTTCCAGCGGTGCCAACCCTTTGGCGAGGCTGGCCGCCACCGTTTCGAGCACCACGTCGGCTGTGACCTCCAACACCTCACCTTTGGCCACGTCCACCCACGTGCGCAAGGCACCATCGCCGGTCGTCACCGTCACCCCGGTGTCCAGAAATTGGCCCAGGGCCGCAATATCCACGCGCGAAAATGCGGCGTATATTTGCCCGCTCCAGGTTTCCCAGCCGGAGCCGCCGGTTTGCAGCAACGGCTCGCGGAATTTCCCCATGACCGTCAGTTGATCCCCCATACCCTGCGGCAGCACCGCGTCCAGTCGCATTTGGTGGCGCCGAAAACCATTGCGAAGTGTCAGATCGAGCTGGCTCAGGGCCAAAGGCTCGCCGCCCCGGGTTTCGTCGGTCCAGCGCAGCACACCCTTGCGGATGACGATTTCCTTTTGTGAGAACAGCCAATCTGCGGCGCGGTTGTCTTGCTTGTCACCACCCGACGACAAGGTAATGCCGCCCACCACCACACTGCCATTGGCCAAACGGCGGATATCCAGGGTGGGCGCTTCAACGTAAATCTGCTCGAAGCCCAGTACCAGCGCAGAGTGCGGCGAAACCGCTGTCACCACCCGGCCCAACACCAGCGCATCGCGGCCCTGGTTGTCCAGCAGCCGGACATCGCGAAAATCAACCGACGGGATCAGCCCATTGGTTTGAGCCTGAATCGAACCGATCTTGACGGTGAGACCCAAGGCCCGTGTGGCCTGCGCTTCGATGTCGGTGCGGAAATCACCGATTCGCGGCACAATGATCCAATGCAACGCAGCCCACGCACCGGCCACCAGCAACCAGGCACCAAAGGTCAACACCAACGACCATCGGGCCAGGGCACTGAGCAATTTCAGCAAGCGCGAAGGGACAACGGCTGGCAAATTCATGGTGTGGAAGAAGTGGCAAGAATTATGACCCGCATCAACTGCTGACCCATGTCTGAGCAGGCGAATCTCCTTTCGATTGAATCCGGTACCGCAAGGTCCGGCAATTCGCGCTTTGCCCAGCGTGTCCGCAGGCGTTATGCGGCAGAGCGTACCTGGTTGCCCGTGGGTGTGCCCGATGCCGACGCCCTGCACAGCCTGTTTGGCCAACTGCGCGCCAACGGGCTGGACGTGGGAGCGGCCTTGCGGGTCACACGCCAAGTGGTGCTGGAGCGGCTGTTGACGCTGGATTGCGACGCTGACCTGCCGTTGCGCGAGGTGTGCACTTGCATGACCCGCCTGGCTGAGTTTGCCCTGGACACCGCCTGCAAACAGGCCTTCTGCGAGCTCGATGCCGTTCATGGCGTGCCCGTGGCCGACGGTCAGCCCTTGGTGCAGGGCATGGCAAACCCGGTTGCATTGGCCAATGCACGCACAGCGTTCTGGATTCTGGGTATGGGCAAACTCGGCGGCCATGAACTCAATGTGTCCAGTGACATCGACTTGATTTATGTCTATGCCGATGACGGCCAAACAGCAGGCCAGGCCGATGGGCGTGGCCGGATTTCAAACCAAGCCTATTTCGCCAAGTGTGCCCGTGCCCTGCAAACCCTGGTGGGCGAGGTCACCGAACATGGTTTTGTGTTTCGGCTCGATATCGCCCTGCGGCCCAATGGCAATTCCGGCCCGCCCGCCATTTCGCTGGACGCACTGGAAGAATACTTCATGGTGCAAGGTCGCGAATGGGAGCGTTTTGCCTGGCTCAAGGCACGTTGGGTGGCACCCGCCGAAACAGCCGGTGCCGGTGTGACGCAGTTGCGCAAATTGGTGGTGCCGTTTGTGTTCCGCCGCTACCTCGATTACGGCGTGTTTGACGCCCTGCGTGGCCTGCACCAGCAGATTCGCGACCACGCCTCAAGGCGCAGCGCTGGCAGGCCCGAGCGCAGCCATGACGTGAAGTTGTCGCGCGGGGGCATCCGTGAAATTGAATTCATCGTTCAGTTGCTGCAGGTGGTACGCGGCGGGCAGTTTCCCGAACTGCGTACCCGCTCCACCCAGAATGCCTTGCAACACCTGGCCAAAGCCAACCTGATGGAGCAAGAGACGGCGCATGCGCTGTCTGATGCCTATGGGTTTCTGCGCCGCACCGAGCATCGCATCCAATACCTGGACGACCAGCAAACCCATGTTTTGCCCAGCGCAGACGATGACCTGCTCTGGGTCGCCCACACCATGGGTTACCCGCACGTCAGCGGTTTTTTGACGGCGCTGGATGCGCACCGCGAACGGGTGTCACAAGAATTCGACATTTTGCTGGGTGGCCATTCGGCTGGCATCCGCCCCGGCAAAAAAGGCGGCGGTTGTGTGGGTTGCGGCGGCAACGAAGAAGCCGCGCTGGCCCTATTGCCGGTGCAATTTCGGGACCGCCTGGAAGCATTGCGCCTGCACCCGCGGGTGCAGGCGCTGCGCGAAGAATCGGCCAAACGCCTGCAACGCCTGTTAGAGCGAACAGCGGGCTGGCTGAATGCGGGCCAAACCACAGAACAGGCCGCCCTGCGGTTTGCCGATTGGCTCGAACCCCTGCTGCGACGCGAGAGTTACTTGGCCATGCTGGTTGAGCGCCCGCAAGTGCATGAGCGGCTGTTGCGCCTGCTGGGCGCGGCGCGTTGGCCCGCCCGCTATTTGTTGCAACACCCTGGTGTGATTGACGAGCTGGCCAGCAACCAATTGTTGCTGGAGCGCTTCAGCCCAGCCGATTTTGAGCGCGACCTGAACCACCGCCGCGACGCGCTGGAACGCGCTGGTGAAGGCGGCGGCCACGACGAAGAAGCTCTGCTGAACCTGCTGCGCCGCGCGCACCATGCCGAAACCTTCCGTACCCTGGCGCGGGATGTTGAACGGGTGCTCACCGTCGAGCAAGTGGCCGATGACCTGAGCGCCCTGGCCGAATCCGTACTGCGGCTGGCCACCCAGTGGTGCTGGGAACATCTCAAAACACGCCACCGCGACACACCTTCCCTGGCCATACTGGCCTACGGCAAATTGGGCGGCATTGAACTGGGCTACGGCAGCGACCTGGACATCGTCTTTGTGTATGACGACCCGCACGAAAATGCTTCTGAAATATATGCCGCCCTGGTGCGCAAACTGATCACCTGGCTCACAGTAAAAACCGGCGAAGGTGACCTTTACGAGATCGACACCGCGCTGCGCCCCAACGGCAGCTCGGGCATGCTGGTCACCCATTTTGATGCCTTCGCAACCTACCAGGAACAACGCGGCAGCAACACCGCCTGGACCTGGGAACACCAAGCCATGACCCGCGCGCGGCTGGTACTGGGCACCGAAGCCATGCGAGTGCGGTTTGAAGCCATTCGGCTATCGGTTATCACCGCGCCGCGTGACCCGGGGTTGCTCAAATCTGAAATCCGCGTGATGCGTGAACGGGTGCGCGCCGCCCATCCGGTCAAGGCTGGACATTTTGATGTCAAACACAGCCCTGGCGGCATGATGGACACCGAGTTTGCCGTGCAGTACCTGGTGCTGGCCCACGGGCTGACCCACCCGGGCCTGCGCGCCAACCGGGGCAATATCGCCTTGCTGGAACACGTCCAGGATTGCGGCCTGCTGCCCACGCCCATCGGCCATGCCGCCGCCGATGCTTACCGCCACCTGCGCCAGGTGCAACACCGGGCCCGGCTTGACGAATTGCCCACCTCAGTGGCCGACGAGAGCCTGCTGGCCCAACAACAGGCCGGGCTGGCCCTGTGGGTTGCCACTTTTGACAAGCCTTGATAACCCTAGAAGCGCTGGTGCCAATCAGACTAATTAAATCAATCGTTTGATTGATTTAAGGCACAATCGGCGGCATGTCTGCCATTGCCGCCACCGTTCCGAAAAAAAAACGCGCGCCCCGGCTTGACGGTGCCGAGGCTCGCCAGCGCCTGTTGCTGGCGGGCCTGCAACTTTTTTCCGCCAAAGGTTTCGCCAAAACCTCCACCCGTGAAATTGCCCAGGCGGCCGAGGTGAACATCGCCGCCATCAGTTACTACTTTGGTGACAAGGCGGCGTTGTACCGCGCGGCTTTTTTGGAGCCGTTTGACAACTGCCACGGCGATGTGTCGAGCTTCAACGGCCCTGAACTGAGCTTGCGCCAGGCGCTGGAGGCGTTTTACACCGACTTTCTGGCCCCCTTGAAACAAAGCGAGTTGCTGCAGCAATGCATGCGCCTGCATTTTCGGGAAATGA
>JANOWY010000442.1:0-2739 GCA_031418135.1 Rhodoferax sp.
GGCGCATAAAAAACTCGCGGGTTCGTGGTGTTTTAGCCAGCAACTCACGTAGGTGATGAGGGCGAAACTCGCCGCGTGGCTTTCGGGGAAGCCGTATTCGCCAAACCCTTCGATTTGTTTGAAGATGCCTTCGGCAAACTCCACCGCATAACCGCGTTCGACCATGCCGTTGACCAGCCGGTCATGGAACTTGTGCACCCCGCCTTTGCGCTTCCAGGCTGCCATGGAGCGCCGCAGCGAATCCGATTCACCCGCGCTGAAACCGGCGGCCAGCATGGCGATTTGCATCACCTGTTCCTGAAAGATCGGCACCCCCAGGGTGCGTTTGAGGGCTTCTTCCAGCGCCGGGCTGGGGTAGGCCACGTTCAGCGGGTCTTTGCGGGCGTTCAGGTACGGGTGCACCATGCCGCCCTGGATGGGGCCGGGCCGCACGATGGCCACTTCAATCACAAGGTCATAAAAACAGCGCGGCTTGAGGCGCGGCAACATGCTCATCTGGGCGCGGCTTTCGATCTGGAACACACCCACGGTGTCGGCCTGGCAAATCATGTCGTAGGTGGCCGGATCTTCCGCCGGGATGTCTTGCATCTGGAAGCTGTAGCCGCGCTGCGCGCTGATCAAATCCAGGCAGCGGCGAATGGCACTCAACATGCCCAGGGCCAGCACGTCGACCTTGAGCAGGCCCATGGCGTCCAGATCGTCTTTGTCCCACTGGATGATGCTGCGGTCGGCCATGGAGGCGTTTTCAACCGGCACCAGCCGCGTGAGTTTGCCCTGCGTCAGCACAAAACCACCCACATGTTGCGACAGGTGGCGCGGTGCACCCATGAGTTGTTCGGCCAGTTGCAACCACTGGCGCAGCTGGGCGGGGCTTGTACGGGTCAGCCCGTCTGCAGCGGCCCCATCCAAAGCAGCCAGCCCGGCCAGGCGCTCTTGCAGCACCGCGTCGTCCAGCAGCGCACCGTCAAACCAGTGGTGGTCTTTGGCCACAGCATCGATCAGCGCTTCGGGCAGCGCCAGCGCCATGCCCACGTCGCGCAACGCGCTGCGGCTGCGGTAAGTGACCACGGTAGCGGCGATGGCGGCCCGCTCGCGGCCATATTTTTGGTAGATGTACTGGATGACTTCTTCGCGCCGCTGGTGCTCAAAATCGACATCAATATCGGGCGGCTCATTGCGTTCGCGGCTGATGAAGCGCTCAAACAGCATGTTCATGCGCGAAGGGTCTACCTCGGTCACGCCCAGGCAATAACACACCGCCGAATTGGCCGCCGAGCCTCGCCCCTGGCACAAGATGTGGCGGCTTTTGGCGAAGGCGACGATGTCGTGCACCGTCAAAAAATACATCTCGTAGTGCAGTTCGGTGATGAGCGCCAGTTCATGCTCGATTTGCAGTTGCACCGCCGCCGCCACCCCTTGCGGGTAACGCTGGCTGGCACCCTGCCAGGTGTATTGGCGCAGCGTTTGCGCGGGGGTCAGGCCCCCGGCCACCGTCTCCATCGGGTATTGGTAGCGTATTTCGTCGAGGTTGAAAGTGCACCGCCCGGCGATCACCAGCGTGTTGGCCAGCAGCTCAGGCGGGTAAATGTGCGCCAGCCGTTCGCGCGAGCGCAGGTGCGCCTCGGCGTTGGGCTGCAATTCAAACCCGCACTGGGCCACTGGCAAACCCAGCCGCACCGCCGTGATCACGTCTTGCAGCGGCTTGCGGGAGCGCACATGCAGGTGCACGTTGCCGGCGGCCACCAGCGGCACGCCGGTCATGGCGCTGGCCCGCTCCAGCGTGTGTTGCCACAAAACATCGTCTAATTGGTGCCATAACGACAGCACCAACCAAAGCCTTGAGCCAAAAAGCAATTTTGCTGATTGAATACATGCACTAATAGCTTCAAAATTAATAGTATTTTTGTCTAAATTTTGAAGTGAATCGGCAGCCTGAATGCGGGGTGGAACCAAGAGGATTTCACAATCTTGCAGAGCCGCCCAGTCGGTGCGTGGCGCTTCGTTGGCCGGGGTTTCCAGGGTATTGGCTGCGGCACTTGAAGCGGAATGTGACACGCCAACATTTGACACACCCACAACAGGCCCGGCCCCAACTGGCTCAGCCCAGCCTTCGAGCTGATAGCTGCCTTTGGGCGCAGCGCGCCGCGCCGCCGTGATGAACTCACACAAATTGCCCCAGCCGTTCAGGTTATGCGCCAGCACAATCACCTTGAAACCCGCGCCCGACCCGGCCCTTGCATCCACCCCGGCTGCGCTTGCAGGCAACACAAACTCAGCCCCCAGCAGCAAATGCAAGCCCAGCGGTTTGGCCGCTGCATGCGCCCGCACTACCCCGGCCACCGAACATTCATCAGTGATCGCCAAGGCAGCGTAACCCAAGGCATGGGCGCGCTCGACCAGCTCTTCGGCGTGCGAAGCCCCGCGCTGAAAGCTGAAGTTGCTGAGGCAATGCAGCTCGGCGTAGGCCAGAGGGGTAGCCGCGATTTGGGGCATGCTTGGATCGCCATTTACTTCATAAACCGCGCTGCAGGCGCTATAGGTATTGATTATTTTTAATTAACTGTTTAAAATAACAGTATATTTGCAACACCCACCGAACGACTAGCGTTTATCCGCCGCGCCGCGAAGTCTGGCAAGCGGCACGAAGTCAAACGCGGCGGATAAACCTTGTTGGACTGAATCGCCGCCCTGAATGCGGGCGGGTCGGTGGCATAGGGGATTGCAAGGTTGGCGCACGGG